>JAGVKY010000161.1 GCA_020050175.1 Parachlamydiales bacterium | reverse complement strand
TTAGGATATCCTGCCGGCCCCGTTAGGGGCCGATCATGACGCCCGTCAGGGCAAACCTGCTTATCCTGTTCCAAATTTGAATTCCTATCGGACTCTAAATGCAACAGGCCACGATCCCGGCTATCCTGTTTAACCGGGTTCTAGGAGCGACTTGGTCGACTCGATCGGAGGAGGAGGCGGTGGAACTGGATTAGCTAATGGCTCTTTTCGGTGGAGATCTTCGGCCGTTTTTAGTTTTTGCCGCTTCTCTTCAATGCTCCAAGTCTCGTTTAGGATCTTCTTAACATCTTCAGCATCGAGGGTTTCAAATTCGATGAGCATCTCTGTCATCAGCTGAACTTGTTTTCGACTTTTTTCGATGAGTGTAAGAGCTTTTTTATAGGCAGCATCTAAGATCTCCTTTACTTCAGCATCGATTTCTCTAGCCGTTGCTTCAGAGTATTTTTTCTCGTGGTAGCCGCCCATCCCCATGTATTGGCCACTATCTGTCGGGTCGTCGTAAGAGACAGTACCTAACTTATCACTCATGCCCCATTCACAGACCATCGCACGTGCAAGACCTGTCGCTTGACGGAAGTCTTGCTGAGCTCCTGAGGAGACATCTCCTACGAAAATTTCTTCCGCACCCCGACCACCCATCAAAACAGCAAGACGATCATGAAGTTCGTTTTTCCAGTAGTTAACCTTGTTCTTCTCTGGGAGGAACATAGTCGAACCAAGAGACATCCCTCGCGGAATAATAGTGACCTTATCAACAGGGTCTGCATGTTCAACAGAGAGGGCAACAATGGTGTGGCCCGCTTCATGAAAGGCAGTTGTCCTTTTCTCCTGAACGTCCATTTCAAGACTGCGCCGCTCTTTGCCATAAAGAACCTTGTCTCTTGCCTCAGTGATTTCACGTGTGGTGACTTGAGTGCGGTTATTTCTCGCAGCTAAGAGAGCAGCTTCGTTTAATAGATTGCCTAAATCGGCGCCCGAACATCCAGGAGTTGCACGCGCTACACTTAAAAGATCGACATTGGGGTCCATCTTGATCTTCTTGGCATGCACTTTCAAGATTTCAAACCTCCCCTTGATGTCGGGCAATCCGATGATGACACGTCTATCAAAACGACCAGGACGTAAAAGAGCCTTATCAAGAACATCAGGTCTGTTAGTAGCAGCCATTAAAATCACACCATCGGAGGTGTCAAAGCCGTCCATTTCGACAAGAAGCTGGTTTAAAGTTTGCTCTCTTTCATCATGTCCACCGCCAATTCCGGCACCTCGGTGACGGCCGACCGCATCAATTTCATCCATAAAGATGATGCAAGGAGCATTTTTCTTCGCCTGGTCAAACATGTCACGGATACGGCTTGCACCCACCCCGACAAACATTTCGACAAAGTCAGATCCAGAGATCGAAAAGAAGGGACGATCAGCTTCCCCAGCAACAGCCTTCGCAATCAGTGTCTTGCCTGTCCCTGGTGGTCCGATGCAGAGAACACCTTTAGGGATGTGACCGCCTAGGGCAGTAAATTTTCCAGGGTTTTTGAGGAACTCAACAATCTCCTCAAGTTCTTCGATAGCCTCATCGCATCCAGCAACATCTTTAAAGGTCACTTTATTTTTCTCTTTGGTCATCAAACGGGCAGGGGACTTGCCAAAGTTCATAGCACTTGTGCCAACTCCTTTCATTTGACGGGAGAAAATGAAGTAAAGGAAGAAAACAACAATCAGGACAGGAAGAAGGGTGAAAAAGTAGCTTAAATAATTCGGTTGCGGCTCTTCACTTTTGAAAGTTTTTTCTAAAACAGTGTTGAGGGGCTGATCGGGAGCTTTAAAGCTCTTAGCCTTATTTTCATCGAATTGGGTCCACTCCTTTTTAGCAGTTAAAAACCATTGATGAAAGGCTTCAGGATCTTGCTTTTCTAGAGAGCGTGTAGAAAGCTGCTGGTTATTAAAGAACCAGATCGTTGGTGCTACAATAGCTCTCGCCTTGTCGAGCTGGAGCTGGTTGTCTTCTAAATCGGTTAAAAAGTGGTTGTATTGTTCTAAAGTCTCCGAATAGGCGCGGACGCTTCTTAACTTCGAGAGATGGGTAAAATCCTCGGCTTTATTAAGGTCGACAACGATTTCATCCAACCCTTTTAACGTCCGATCAATCGTTTTAAGTTTCTGATCAGATGTTAGGTGGGTATTATGAGTTGCATCATCTAGATCATGAGCGTAAGCCTTAAGCTTCTGCTTGAGTCTTTCATTGCCAATTCCAAGAACAGGGGAGCGGAATAGACGAACAAGCTCTTCTGTTTGTGCTAATAGTTGGTCTACTTTTTCATGACTAGAAGTCTTTTGGATTTCTGCATACGCCTCTTTGACCTGGGGAAGCGAAACAGGCACATCTTTTTGAGGCGCATTAACAACGACTTTAGCATCGCCTTTCAAAGTGGATGCCACATCGTCGATCACTAGATAGCCATTGGGTGGCACAGGGGTACCGCTAAGAGCTAAAAAAGTTGCTCCCGCTTGAACCACCTGATTTTTAAGAGGCTTAAGCTCTCCCTCAGTTTGGGTAAGCTGCCCTTTTAACTCTTCGTTAGCATTGAGCAGTTCTAGGTATTTGTACCGGTTTTTCCCCTCTTCAGTGAGATGGTCTCTAAATTGCCCGCTAAAAGTAACCAAATTATCGTTAAGAGCTGTTTTTTTACTCTCTTCTGGCTTTATCAACTCCAGGTTAACAAGGGGTTCCAGCTCATAGCTAAATGAGACTTTTGCCGCTGGACCTTCAAATGCGCTTTGGAAAAAAAAGGCAAGAGCGATCGCACCCAAAAGATACCAGAGAAATGGGCTGTTAATGAGTTTCTTAGGATCTTTATCGTTATTGTTATCGTCTGCCATTTGCTACTCCAGAAAAGAGGGACACCTATCTCTACACTCTTATAATTTTTTTTTAAAAAGGTCGATCTTTTTGTACGACCCTATCAAAGTTAGGGCGTATGTCTATTGTCTCAAGAGAGGGATATTCCTGGGTAGATTTTCTTGTATTTTTCTTTGAGATAAGTTGTATAGGGTTCCGCGCTAAAAGGTCTTTTGGAGATTTTTTCCAAAAGTTCGACGCTTCCATAGCGGCGGCCATGGAGGTGAACCGCCTTGTTTTGCCACTCATTTACAAAAGATAAGTCGGTCGTCTCTAACCGTTTATCCCAGTCAGGGTGCTCGTTTTTAAAGGCATCAAATAACGTTGCTGCATAGATGTTTCCAAGAGTATAGGTCGGAAAATAGCCCATTAAACCAAGAGACCAGTGAATATCTTGCAAACAACCGAGTCGATCGTTTGGCGGGGTGATCTCTAAGTATTTTGCCATTTTCTCATTCCAGAGAGAGGGGATCTCTTTTACAGGAAGTTTGTCATTGATCAAGGCTTGCTCTAACTCAAATCTTAAAATCACATGGAGAGGATAAGTTACTTCGTCGGCTTCGACCCGGATAAAGGTGGGTTCAACCCGGTTGACCGAACGGTAAAAGGTTTCTTCATCGATGTTTTGCAAAGGCTTTGGAAATGTTTTTTTCAAAAGGGGATAGAAGCCTTTCCAGAAAGGACGGCTTTGCCCAATCCTTGTTTCCCAAAAACGAGACTGACTTTCGTGCATGCCCATAGAGAGAGCTTGACCTAAGGGAGTCCCAAACCATTCTTCAGGAAGCCCTTCTTCGTAAAGAGCGTGTCCCGTTTCGTGGATCACCCCCATCAAGCAACCGATCGGATCGTTTTCGTCAATTCTCGTGGTGATCCTCGTGTCTTTGGGGTGTAAAGAGGTGCAAAAAGGGTGGGTCGATAGATCGAGTCGCCCTTTTTTAAAGCTAAAGCCCATTTTTTCTGCCACCTGACGGGAAAAAGCTAGCTGAGCATCTTGTGAGAAAAGGCCCTTAACGCTTTCCTGCTCCACTTTCTTAGTGGAATTGATGGCCTTTAAGAGGGGGACGATTTCTTTTTTTAAGGCCTCAAAAAGGGTAGTGATGTTGGCAGTCGTTGCTTGAGGCTCAAAAAGGTCTAAAAGAGCGTCGTAAGGTTTTTCTTGGTACCCCAGATAGTCAGCTTTTTGCCTATTAAGTGAGACAATTTTTTCAAGCATCGGTGCAAAAAGGGAAAAATCGCTTTTTTCGCGAGCTTCTTTCCAAATTTGCAAGGCTTGAGATGTAGTTCTTGCAAAGGTTTCGACAAAAGCAGGAGGGAGGGCAACGGCTTTGTGGTAATCTCGTTTCCATTCTCTGAGACAAGCTTTATTTTCGTCTGAAAGCTGCTCATTTTCAGCTTGTTCTAAACCTTTTTTAAAAACCTCTGCTGTCTCCATTTCGTGGAGGATCGAAGACAAAAGGGCTAATTGTTCAGCTCGATTAGCTGCCCCTTCTTCAGGCATGAGAGTTTCTTGATCCCACTCTAGCAGATGGATCGCTCCCGATAGGAGGGCTGCTTTTTTACCTAGTTCTTTTAAAGAATCAATGGCTTTCTGTGACATGTCTATTCCTCTATGAAAATACGGGGTATCCGTGGACCTAAACAGGTGACAAGCTCGTGGATATCCCCAAGGCTAAAAGCCGAAAAGGCCTCTGGAGTGGCAACATGACCATAATCGTCCGAACCAAATAGAAGTACAGGATCACCAACAGTAACCCCCTCAACATCAGTAACGTCAACCATCATATAGTCCATGCAAATTTTACCCACCATTGGTGCTTTCTGTCCACGTATGACGACATGCCCTTTTCCGCTATAGTGACGATGGAGGCCATCGTAATAACCAATGGGAAGGACGGCTATCTTAGTTTCGTCCTTTTGAACAATATAACTCCTCCCATAACTGACAGCAGAGCCTTTTTCACATTGGTTAATGGCTACAATTTTTGATTGAAGCGATATGGCTGGAGTTAAAGGAAGGCCGACTGTTTGTGGGGAGGGGTGCAAACCGAAAATTGAGAGGCCTAACCGGACCATATTTTCTTCGACATGAGGAAACCGAAGTAAAGCTGCAGAGTTGGAGAGGTGGACCCATTTAGGAATGTATCCTAGCCCTTCAAGATCTCGTCTAACGTTTTGGAAAATTTCTATCTGTTTAAGAGTAAAGGGATCCTCCCTAGGATCCTCTGCAGCGGAAAGATGAGTCATCATTCCTTCGAAGAGAAGATAAGGGTCAGATTGGATCGACTCAGCTAAGCGGAGAGCCTCTCTTGGTCGACATCCAAAACGGCTCATTCCAGTGTCGACATGGAGGTGGACTTTCAGTTTTTTTCCTAATTTAGAGGCTGATGCACTCAAGTAACGAAGAATCTCGACGTCACCTACCCCCACTTGCAAATCCCAGCGAGCCACTTTGTCTGCCTCGTAGGGGGCTGCATTTAAAACAAAAATTTCTTGTTTAATGCCCGCCCTTTTAAGAGATACAGCTTCGTCCACATAAGAGACCCCTAAAAAATCGATTCCCTCACCATCTAAAAAACGGGCTAACTGCCAATCATCGGTTCCGTACCCTTGAGCCTTTACCATGACCAAAAATCTTTTTGTTGGGGCAATGGAACGGAAAAGGGAAAGATTATGTCTTAAAGCCGCGAGATGGATGAGGCAAAGGTTGTGGGACTGACTCTCATTGACCTGTTCGATCACCCTTTCAAGGGGAATTTTGCTCGGGCCTTTTAAAAGAATAGTTTGATCATGGAATAAAGATTTTTTTAAATGGTTTAAGGCTACTTCGAGAGAAGGGTAAGTCGCGATCTCCTTTTTAAACCCCCCATTTTTTAAAACCTCTAGAAGAGGAGAAAAGTCTCTGGCTCCATAAAGAGAGAGACGATCGATAGAGGTTGAAAGAATAGTCTCTCCAATAGTCCTTAAAGCTTCTTGACGCCCCTCTCCTTTGAGACCGCCGAACAAAAAGTGTTTCTCATGATGATCAGGTGAAGAAGAGAGATGTCGTAGAGAGAGGGCGACCGATTGAGGGTCAGAAGAGTAAGAGGCATTTAAGATGGTAGTTCCGGTCGCTGCCTTAAAAATTTCTGTCCTCATGAGTTCTACAGAGGCCGCTCTAACACCTTCTTCTATAGCTTCTTCAGGTAACCCTAGAAGAAAAGCACTTTTGATAGCCATATTCACAAGGTTAAGGAAGTAGCTGTAGCTACCGCGAATGGTGCCTTGGAAATAGCGCCCCGAAGGAAAAGTGATCGCATAAGGCATCTCCTTGACCGGACGGTGATCAAGAAGAGCTGCATGAGGAAGTTCTGTAGAAGGGTGGTCCCATCTGAAAGACGAAGGATGGGAAAAGGGGAGAAGGGACCACTTTTTAGTCCCGCTCACTAGTTTCAACCATTCTTTTTTCCAATCTTCTTTTGAAAAAGAGGTGGGGGGAAGGGGTTCCAAAGGTGTCAAAAGGCAATAGTCTGGTTCTAATATCTTTTGAAGTTGTTCTATTTCACCCGGCTTTGAGATAGCTCCTTCGATTAAGGCAAATCGATCCCCTTTTTTGATCGTCAGCAAACTTAATGGAACTCCGATCTGGCTATTGAAGCTCTCAGGAGAGGAAGCGATGAAAAATGATTTACGCAATAATTCAGAAAGTAAATCCTTAACGAGTGTTTTTCCAACAGCGCCGCCGATGGAAAGGACTGGGATCTTCATCTCTTGTCGATAGCTTTTAGCAATCTCTTGCAGAGTGGCTAATGGATCATCCACCACAAATAAGGCCGTTCCCTTAGGAAGTTCAGGAATTTGAATGCCCTTCTGAACAATGACTCCCTTAGCCCCTCTTTTTGCAGCATCTAGAGCAAATAATGATCCTTCCTGTCTTTTTCCTTTAAGGCCAATAAAAAGGGTGTTTTTTGAAAAAACTTGTCTTGAGTCAATCACAACGTCATCGATCCAAAAAGGGTCAGAGCAAGTTTTAAGGATTTTATTTATGTCGAAAGGTTCCATCTCCTATAAGTTGATGGGGAGAAAGATTTTCGTAAAGACGAAGGTGATTACGAGGGGAAAATTTCTTGATAAAGTTGGAAGGCATCTAATGAAGAGGCCCTCTCCTCCAGTTGTGTTCCAATCGTAGAGAGAAAAAATTCTTTTAGAGCTTCTGCTTTTTGGGCGGGGAGGTTTAGACGATCCACTGATGCGGTGATGGTTTTCTCATCAATTGGCTTCATAACAATCTGAAAGGGAGGAGACATCCTAAAGCTTCGTAAACTTTCTTCTCCACAAACAGATTCAAATAAAGAAAGTCCTATTTCAAATACCTGAAATTTTTCGATGGGAGCTAGAAAGGCATTTCTTTTGTCAATCAAATTATTTTTTTCGGCTTCAATTAAGTCTGGATCACTGTACGGATTTTCGAGGAGTTTTGCTAAAGCTATTTCTGATTTATTACAAGCCACTTCTAAGTTAGTTAATAAAATTCCATCAGACATGATTGTGTAAGCTGGAGTGAAATTCTTTTTAATCGTAAAAGGATTGTTTCTCACTTCTTCTAAAACTTCTTTAGCATTCATGCTTCGATTAAGAGGTTTGCAGATGTGGACATCGCCAAAGTCTCGAATAACAATCTTTGGAGGAATATCGACAGTTAGATTAAAGGGTGACAAATCGATATGTCTGGCGAAAAAGTAAGCTAACGCCCGCAGGCCATAAAGGGCCTCTCGATAGGCTTCAAGAATCGTTAGTGGGGGTGGATTTTCTTTTTCTATCCATTTTTTAAGGGAGCCTCCCTTGTAAAACTTTTCATAAACTTCAGAACTTGAAGCCACAACTGGTGCTTTGCCAATCCCCCTCAAAATCCCTTTTTCAGTGACTTCAACCCCGACAGCATCATCTTTTCCGAGGAGACCTTCCTCATCTAATTTTCTTGCCTCTTCATGGAGCGTTATTTGAGTAATAATGCCTGGATCAAGTTCCTCTGGCTCTTCTTCGCGCCCTTCACCCACAGCTGTCTTGTAGAGATGGACATAAGAATGGACTTGTTTTGAAGTGAGCACCCCTTCTCTAAGAACGAAAGATATCCCTTCAACCTTATTGGCTGTATTAACAGCTCCCCTACCCAAAAGATTTATATCAGGAGAGTAAAGACGGTATTTCTTACGTCCTTCTACAGATTCATCAAGAACAATAGTAATGTCATTCGGGAGTCTTTTTGCTACCGCATCGCCCATATAGGTTTTGACAGCAAAGTAGAGGAGATCTAAACGATCTTTTTCAGTATAGATCCCTTTATCCAATAAAAAGGCTTCAGCAAATTCCTTTTCTGTTTTATGGATATTCCTATTCTTCTCTTTCCATTCTTCAAAAGCAAAAGTCCAAGCCTCTTGTTTTTGCGGGATAACAAATTTTTCACGAGAGGCGGGTTTCCCCAGCGTTTTTCCCTCAATATGAGTGATGACATTATCGATAGGAGTGAGTGACGACCGTTTTGCTTTCTCAGAGGACTCCGGCTCGTTATGACCTTTTCGACTTAGGGAGGAGACAACCTTCGACATACCTACATTTTTAATCAAAAAAAGTTAAGTACGTGCAAATTTTGTGTGCTTCTTCTTAATTATCAAAACTAAGAGACTAAAGGGTATGACAACGAGGAGGGGAGAGGCCGGAATCAATAAAGCGCTAAGAGATAGGTAGGTAGAGAAAAAAAGGAACAAAGCCATTGAGTAGAGGGAAAAGAAGGAGACAGCCCGAGAAAATGAGATGCCGAAGGGGATAACAGCAAGTATGGCAAGCCAGGGAAGGGCAGGGAAAAGGATTTTTTTCGTTAAGGTTGTGGCTATTTCCTCCTTTTCCATGGGAGAAGACTTTTCAGGGTATTGGACTTTTTTGATTAAAGTGCTTAAAGGGAATTGGTTAGGTTGAGAGACGAGGCCAAATAGGTCATCCCAAACGACTTTAAGCTGTTCAATGGGCAGGATATTTTCCCGTTTGATTAAAGACCAATCCCCCTCTTCTTTCCGTTCAAATGTATCGACAAAGTGGCCAATGGGAACCTTTTCCTTTAGATCAAGGAATTCCATATGGAAAAACTTGTTCCATGAGGGGAGATAATAAACCTCCTGCAGGGTTCTTTCATAAGGCTCAATGTTTAAAAAAAAGAGACGTCCTCCCTCTTCTGTTTGGACAACAATTTTTCCATGAATTTCTCCAATCCCTCCCTGCTTGAAATAGAGGCTTTCGATCCAGTTGATCTCTTTTAAAGCTCTCGGGACAATCCATTCTTCATTGCTCCAAAGGAGAAGTAGGGAGAAAAAACCTATCATATAAAAAGGAAAAAGAAGCCTTTTTAACCTTGTCCCCGTCATCAGGGCAGAAACAAATCCCCTTTCACGGTAAAGAATTTGCAGAGTGCGAATCGTCCCCAAAAGGAGGGCAAAAGGGAGAAGCAGCTCCAGACGTTTGATAAAGACGGCTCCATAGTAGCGGACTAATAGCTGGGGCGATTTTCGCATCCCCTCCATCCCTGATACACGGCTCGCAAAATCGATCAAAACATAAATAAAAAAGAAACTGATCAGGAAGAGTAAAATTGTTCCTAAAAGCCTTCTGAAGAGAAGGCGATCCCAAATGCCAAAAAACTTCATTCAATTCCTCTTGAAAGACGTCTTAAACGGTAAAGAGCCGTAGAGCCAAGGAGAAGGTGGGGAACAATAAAAAATGGGACCGAAATCCAAAATTTCTTATCGAAGGATTTTCCAAAAAAGAACGAAACGAGAAAAAAGGCGATCAATAAAAGGAGGATGAGTTGAGGTTTAAAGCTCTCTTTTCTTCCAATCATAAAGCCAGTGGCTGCCCCAAGTAGGGCAAAGGTTAAAGGGGAGAGGGCTATGTTCAGTCTCCTCATTCCTTCAGATAAAAGCTTCTCATGATCAAAATGTGTGTTATCAATTTTCTTAACTTCCTGAAGCCATTGCGTGGTCATCAAATATTCAGGAGAGGGGCGGCTCTTTTCCTTGGCAAAGAAGTAGGAAAGAGGTTCTGTGTCTGTTTGAATCGCTTCGCTCCGGTCGAGAAAAAGATCAGAAAATCCCCCCTTTTTTTGCTTTCCGTAAACGATAAAAGAGACGTTATTCCCCTTAAGCGTTCCTCCTTCTCGATCGAGACGATCGGCTGTAAGGAGGAGAAGGCGATTA
>JAGVKY010000203.1 GCA_020050175.1 Parachlamydiales bacterium | reverse complement strand
CGAACTTGGGGATGCCGACAGGCTTCTGGGAGGAAGCAGCTTAAAAGCTTAGAAGGAAAGAGGGAGAAGCTCTCAAACCGACTTATGCAACAACGCCGTCTCGAGCCAAAAAGTTTGAGCAAAATTGCCGGGTTTACAATTATAACCTTCACCTTTTCAGTTTCTACTTCTCAAGAGAAATGAGTAAATTACTTTTCCAATAAAAGAAAGCGGGAGAGGTCTCCTCTCCCGCTCAATATTTTTTACGCTTTATTCAAAGCTTCTCGCAATGTCAACACTTGGTCCAGTGGATCTTCGGAAGGATTGAAAACTTTTGGATATTTTTTAACAAGCTCTGCAGGAGGATCTAGAACGAGTCCTCTTTTGACAAGCTCATTGAGACGTTCTTCTGTAGGATTTGTGTTATAGCCAAGTTCGATGACGCGAGCTTCAAGATTTTCCGCTACTGTGACTTTAGGGAATTGAGCTAGGTAATTTTTTTTATCTTCCGGAGACATACCTCTAGTCATCTTTTTAACGCAGCTTTCTAAAGGTGAAAGATCAAAGGGTGAGGACCAGGAGCCAAAGAAAACAACAGACATCCTCTCTACGTTCTGGTCGGCATCAGGATTGACCACACGGTGGATCACTTCTCGGAACATCCCAGAGGTTTTTCTCCAGAGTTGTCGGCCTGAGTTAATGATCATATAACCCTCTGGTACCGTAACATCTCTCCAGGTTATACCATCTTTTTCTTGCAATTGAAGGCCTGGTGCAGTCGCAGTAGGTAGAAGAGTAATGCAATTTAAATCTCCATGAGCATCAGCCCTCAGTGCTCCAATCGGATCAAGAGGCGTTAAAGCTCTATAGTAGAGGCATCGTAAGAGGTGGCTAGGACCTGATTTGATGGTTTCAGGGTCTTCTAAGTTTTCGCCTAAATAATCGGCGATAAAGCTCATTGCTTTTGCAGCCATCTCGCTTGCAGCTTCTCTATAAGCCTTGACGACCCTTTCAAATTCGGCATTTGGCCAAGTGGTGAATCCCGGGTCCACCATGACAAGCTCTTTAATATCGCTGAATTTCTTACCTGCAGCCGTCTCACGTTTTTCAGGGACATAACCTGTTTGGCCTAACTTTTCAGGAAAGTAGTACCTGTCTTTTTCTTCTAGGGGGAGTTTGAAAAATTCCTCTTGGACCCGGTAGACATCTTTGATGAGCTCTTGCATGACGGGTGTAACTTTTACTGCTACAAAGCCATCTGCCTTCAGAGCGTCGCCAAATTTTTGGATATGGTGTGCCCGATCAAAGCCGGCATTATCTATTGCATCGAAGTCAAAACATTGAATAGTAGAAAACCCTGTTGGATAGGTCTTTGCAGATTTAGAAACTAGAGGTGGCTGTGCGACGAACTCAGTTCTTGCAGTTAAAGCTGCGGTCATAAAAATCCTTATTTTATTTTTATATGAAATGGTGAGATCCGCAGTCTATTCGCTTCAAAAGATTTCACTCAATTGAGATAATTTTTGATTATTTTGAGGTTATATGTCTGTGCCTTGTAGAAATACAAATTGCTGAAAAGAGCGACCCTCTTCAAAAGCAAAAATATCAATCTCTTTTAGAAGTTCTTAGAGTCTAAGAAGAGAAATGCTTTTCTCTGCTACAGGAGTGAGGGAAAGTGTAGAAAGTTTTCTTAAGGGATACCAATCGTAAGAAAGTTCTGCTGTCTCTGTCTTTATTTTTTGTGAATACCCCTCCACAAAAAAAATGTGAGCCGTTAGGTGATAGGTGAGGTCTGGGTAATTGTGGGTGTGGTAGAGCCGCTCCAGAAGGGTTGATTTTTGAAAATGTCCACAGACTTCTTCCAGAAATTCTCTAATTAAAGTCTCCTCAGGAGTCTCCCCAGGATCAATACCCCCTCCGGGAAGATCGAAAAGTCCTTTCAAAGGCCCTTTTTTTTGCTGAACAAGCAGGATCCAACCGTTAAAAACAGTGATCCCGTAGGCTCCAATTCTTGAAACTTCTTTCATGTAAACAATTCTAGCAAATTTATCTTTTTGAAAGGGACTAGGATGAGGATCCCATTCATTTCTCCGTATTCGATAAAACCCCTTTTTGGTAGAAGGGTTATTTTTAGGAGAATGCAATGAAAGCAGCTTATATTAAGAAGACCGGCGGACCTGATCAGATTCAATGGGGAGATCTCCCTGATCCAAAATTAGGCGAAGGACAATTATTGATTCGTACGATTGCCGTTGCCGCAAACCCTGTGGATGCCTACATCCGGTCAGGAAAATTTGCCCTTAGCCCCTCCTTAAAAATGCCCCATATCCTAGGGATTGACCTTGTGGGTGAGGTTGTTCATGTAGGAAAAGGGGTTAAAGAGTTCTTTGCGGGGATGCTAGTTTGGAGCAATAGCTTTGGCGGCCCCACTGATGGCCAAGGCAGTTTTGCAGAGCTTGTCGTAAGAGATGCCAACTATTGTTTTGCTCTTCCTAATCACGCCGATCCTATAGAAGCTGTCGCTGTCTTACAATCAGCCGCCACCGTTTGCCGTGGGTTCATCGTAGCTGCCTCGTTGAGAAAAGAAGATGTTCTCTTGGTGAATGGAGGGGCAGGAAATGTTGGGACCGCCATGATCCAATTAGGGAAAGCAAGAGGGGCGCACGTCATTGCAACATCTAATGGAGCTGAGAAATTAGCCTGGTGCAAGAAGCAGGGTGCCGATTATGTGATCGACTATAAGAAAGGCAAAGTGGCTAATGAGATCAAAAAGATTCTCCCTAATGGGGTCGATGTTTTCTGGGATACTTCTAGAGATCCAGATTTTGATTTAGCGATTGACATCTTGGCCCATAAGGGAAGAATTGTGGTGGCATCAGGGAGTGAAAGTCCCTCCTTCGATGTTAATAAATTCTATCAAAAAGAGTGTGCTATCCGTGGATTTACACTCTTCCATGCGACTCCCGATGAGCTTGCAGGATATGCCGTGATCATCAATCGTGCTCTCGAAGAGGGAATTTTAAAGCCTAAAATAGCGGCCGTTCTTCCCCTTTCCGAAGCTAAAAAGGCCCATGTCATGTTAGAAGACAAAAACCTTTGGGGAAGAATTGTCTTGGTCAACGGTCAAGTGCCGAAGAAACCAAGTGCTGCTAAAACAACTGAAATACAGAAAAAAGTAAGTACAGCAAAGGCTCCAGTTGCCAAAAAATCAACAGCAAAAAAACCTGAAACGAAGAAAACAATAGCGACAAAGAAACCAGAACCTAAAAAACCAGCTCCTAAAGCTGCCCCAGCAAAAAAGCCCGCTAAAAAAGGGAAATAACAGGGCTTTATTCGGATCTCGGACATTACTTTGGCTACAAGATCCGAATAAAATTTGAACAAGATCGCCGCGTCAGCTGCGATCTTGTCTATCTTGTTATTTATTTTTTTCAGAATCCTGTTTTCCCATCATCTTGCGATAGAAGGCAGCTTCTCTTGTTAAAGTGTCGATGATGGTTTCTTTCTTTTTAAAACCGTGCGATTCCCCGGCATAGAGAACATATTCTGTAGGTATTCCTTTTCCTTTGAGAACGTTGTAGAGATTTGAAGATTGATCTGGTGGAACGACTTTGTCATCATTTCCTTGCAGAAACAGAACGGGTTTCGCAAGTAAATGGAAGGGGGGATTTACAATGACTGGTCCAATCAAACTATCAAAATAACGAGATTCAAATTTATGGGTCTCTTCGGCAAGTAAATTCAGGTCAGAGACACCGAAGTAAGAGGTTCCTCCCTTAAACAGTGTTCCTAGAGTGAGTGCAGTCAGAACGGTAAATCCACCTGCACTTCCACCTGAAATAAAAAGAGCATTAGGATCGACAAGCCCTTTTTCAACAAGATAGCGAGCTCCTGCTTCACAGTCTTGCCAGTCAAAAGTGCCCCAGTGGCCATTTAAAGCCTCTCGAAACTCTCTTCCATACCCTGTACTTCCGGTGTAATTGACATCCAAAATGGCAAATCCAAGCCCCGTCCAATAAGCATAAGTCCAGTTAAAGGAGGGTGTTGACTGTCCAGTCGGACCTCCATGGGCTCTTACAAGAAGAGGGGGCTTTTTGATGGTTTTGTCCATCGGAGGGTAGTAGAAAGCCGGAATTTCTCTATCACCTGAGGGGAAAGAGATGTTTTCTGGAAGGGAAATCATCTTGAGATCAAGTTTTTCGCCATAGAGCCATTGGACCTCATCTGTTTTCAAATTATAAGAGACAATTTTCCGCCGTTCATCCTTAAAGCTAGCGGCAAAGTAAGCCATTCCCTCACGAACTGTGAGAGAAGAAATGTCAGCTGCCTCAAAAGGAAGAATTTTTCCATTATGAGCAAGTTTCCAACTCCCTTTATCTTGAAACGACAAAACAAGATCTTCCCCTTCAAAGTCCCAGGTTTTAGTTCCTAAGACCCAGAGAGGTTTTCCGCAGTCTGCTTGGATAGGGAAGAGAGACTCTTCATCTTTGTAGAGATTCCAAAAACCTGTTCGATCAGAGATGTAGAGAAGCTCTCCTGTAGGAGACCAACCAGGTTGAAAAATGGATTCATGGTCTCCTCCATAGAGAGCCTTAGGGTCAACCAACGTTTGATCGTCCCAGCCGGCCACCCAAAGAGTTGTCCCTTGCCAGGGCATGTTGGGATGGTTCCAGCTAATCCAAGTGAGTTTTTTCCCATCAGGGGAGAGAGAGGGAGCAGCCACAAAATCCCAGCCTGAAAAAAGGGAAGTTAGCTCTTTAGTCTCTAGATTGAAAAAAGCCAAATAATTGTCGACTTCTCCTGAAGGGTTACCCTCCGCAACAGCGATAATGCCGCCAGGAACAACGATCATATCGACCAGTCGGACCGTTCCATCGGTCAACTGTTGATCGCCCTGATAAAGAGCTTGATCTTTGAAATTAACAAAGAAGGGGGCTCCTTTATCAGGTAGGCAATAAGACTTTCCTCCATACTCATGTACCTTGGAGCGGACATTAAAAGGAGATGGAGTCGCTTCAACAATTTGGTCTAAGTTGTTGATAGAAAGGAGAGTTCCTCTTCCACCTTCTTGAGGCCTACCCTCAACAAAGAAGATTTCACCTGCTTTGTTGAGGTCAACCCAATCAAGTGAGACACTGCCTGCTGCGACTTTTTCTGGAGATACATAGAATGATTCGATCATGGAACGACTATAACAAAAACCCCTCTAACCAACCAAGATGGTGATCAGAGGGGAGAGCCGTTTTGATAACTTTAAGCTCGCTCTCTTCAATTAAGTGCGATTGAAGTTTATATAAAGTTTCCCTAAACTTCTAACGTTTAAAAGGAAATAGCGTTTCATTCGCATCCCCTTAGAAACATTCACCGGATGGGAGAGATTCTCAATCAGGTGGATTTATTCTTTGCGGTTATCTTCCCGATCGAAGAGTTGTCCTTTTGATGAACCCAAGTGTCGAGCACGATCTCTTAGAGAAAAAAAGGAGATTTATATCTTTGAAAGTCCCTATATTCAATCTTTAAAATCATCAAATAATTTATCAGGATAAACAAAATGACTTCTCCCGCAATATGGTCAACAGGCCTTACGGACAAATATAATGAATATACCCCAGTAATGTTTGCCTCCATTAGGCAAAGTAAAGAGGGTTTTACTCTGGTTAAGGATCAATACAGAGCACAAGCCTCCATAGAAAGTGTCAATTATGCTATTCGCGAAGGTCATTGGGTTCTTGCTCTTGGCAGACTCTGGTGCTTACCTCTTAAGGACAGAATCGAACTTTTGACGCCTCAAGCTCGGTTTGGCCATCCTTTAATTTGGTTGGAATTAGCTGTAGCTAAGGCAGAATTTGCTCCTGATGTAGACAATTTAATCCAATTCAGCATGCCCTATCTTCGATCAGCTATCCAAATTATAGAACTGGATTCTCTATTGAGCAAAAATCCTTTTCTTATTCCTGTTAGTACAAAATTGGATCAGATTTATAGACGTACCCTCGAATTAGTTATTCTAAATAGGACAAAGG
>JAGVKY010000114.1 GCA_020050175.1 Parachlamydiales bacterium | reverse complement strand
GTCATCGGATAAAGAGAGCTCACACGGGGAAAGTTGTTGTTCCTCGAAGTAACGAGAGGTGGTGTTCTGATAGCTTTTCCATCCAATGCTTCAATGGAGGGCAGGTTCATGTGGCGTTCTCAATCGATGCTTGTGACAGAGAAGCTATGAGATATATAGCTACGACTGGCGGGATCTGTGGCAAGAATATCCAGGATCTGATGTTGGAGACGATTGAATATCGTTTTGGAAAGCCAGCGACTCCATTTAACGTGCAATGGCTAACAGATAATGGCTCTTGTTATACAGCCAAGGGGACGGTTGCTTTAGGGCAGTGCTTAGGGTTAGATATAAGAACGACATTGCCCTATAGTCCTGAGAGCAATGGAGTGGCTGAAGCGTATGTTAAGACGTTCAAGAGAGACTACGTGTTGATGGGTGATCTGAGGGATCCAAGGAGGGTGATGGAGCAGTTGCCCGCCTGGTTCAAGCTGGTTTACTTTACCTGATATAGCTTCCATTATTAAGTTCTATGAAATTTTCGACGAGACAAGCGGTTCATACAAAAGTTAAAATGGGAGTTTTGTGATTGGACGATGAAGAATAGGGTGTTAGCGATTGACTTTGGGTTAAAGAGGATTGGACTTGCTCTTTCGGATGAAAACAAAAAGATCGCTTTTCCTTTAAGTGTGATGGCGGCAGGGAAGACGGGGAAAGAGACACTCGATATTCTAATGAAAGAGATTCTTAGGTTGGAGAAAGATCGAGGGTGCGTGCTTGATCCTATTGTGGTTGGACTGCCGCTTCACCTCTCGGGAGAAGAGAGCCCGCTATCAAAAGAGGTCCGTTTTTTTAGCGAACGGTTAAAAGTGCTTTCAGGAAAAGAGATCATCCTTTTTGATGAGAGGATGTCTTCAGGAAGAGCGCACTCTCTTTTGAGGGAAAGCGGGCTAAACCGCAAACAGCAGGGAGATAAAGTCGATCCTCTTGCTGCTGCGATTCTTCTTGAGGAGTTTATTAGAGCAACCTATGGAACTGACTAGAAAAGGGGCTAGCCCCGCTATTGTCGTGATTTTTGGCGCTACAGGCGATCTCACGACAAGAAAACTTCTCCCCGCTCTTTATAATCTTGCCTACGATGGAGAGCTCCCTTCGCAATTTGCTTGTGTTGGCTTTGCAAGGCGAGAAAAAGATCAAAAACAATTTCGCGACGAGATGAAAGAGGGGTTGGATAAATTTTCCCGCCATAAACCTGTCGATCCCGATTTATGGTCCCACTTTTCAGAGAAGCTTTATTACCACCAATCAGAGTTCGATGATGATAAAGGTTACGAATCGTTAAAAGCTTTTTTAAAAGAGCTTGATGTGATGTATGGCACACATGGCAATAGGATTTTTTATCTTTCCGTTCAGCCTAAGTATTTTCCTCTCATTGTCGAGAAACTAAAAAAACATGGTCTTCTCTATGATGCTGTAGAAGAAAAAAAACATTTCTCCCGTATCATCATTGAAAAGCCTTTCGGTCATAATCTTAAAACAGCCCTTGCTCTCCAAAATGAGCTCTCAGCCTATGTTGACGAGCCTGAAATCTATCGAATTGACCATTATCTCGGAAAAGAGACTGTTCAAAACATCCTCACCTTCCGCTTTTTAAATCCGGTTTTTGAACATCTTTGGAGCAATCAAGCGATTGAATCGATGGAAATTACGGTGGCCGAAGAGATGGGTATTGGAACTCGAGGCAATCTCTGGGAAGAGCAAGGACTTTTAAGAGATATTGTTCAAAACCACATGATGCAACTCCTAACGCTTGCTCTGATGGAGGCTCCGCCACATTTTACGGCTGATAATATCAAAAACGAAAAGGTCAAAGTTTTAAAAGCGGTACGGAAATTTAATGGAGCAGAAGTCGATCAATATGCAGTTAGAGGGCAGTACGATGGTGGCATCATTTCTGAAAAAGAGGTGATGGGCTATCGGCAAGAAAATAACGTCTCCCCCACTTCTAAGGTAGAAACTTTCGCTGCCTTAAAGCTCTTCGTCGATAACGAAAGATGGAAAGGTGTTCCTATTTATCTCCGTTCAGGCAAACGGTTGACGAGAAGATGCTCTGAAATTGCTGTCACCTTCAAGCCCTCCTTCCCTACCAATAACGCTCCAAACGTGTTAGTCATCCATGTCCAACCGAATGAAGGGATCTCTTTGAATTTTCAATCAAAAGTCCCCAGTCTCCAAGAGACTCAAACGGTGAGAATGGATTTCCGTTATGATTCGACTTTTGGAGTGACCCCTAAAGAAGCTTACGAAAGGCTCATTTTGGATTGCCTTTCAGGCGACTCCACCCTGTTTCTAAGAGATGATGAAGTCTTAGCTTCTTGGGAGATTATGACCCCTATTCTTGAATGGTGGGAAAAGAATGAGCCCTCCAATTTCCCTAATTACCTCTCCGGTTCTAATGGACCTGATGAAGTCGAAAATCTCTTAGAAGCTGGTCATCAGTGGAGGCGCATCTAATGTCTTCAAAAGCTTGTTTATACAATCTAATCGTTATTGCGAGAGATAAAGAAAGGCTGGATAAGGTTGACCCTTTTCTCAACATCCTTCTCTCCCATTTTCCAGGTCGGTTAATTACCCTTTTAGACTTACCCGAAAAAGAGAAGAAAATATCAGTTAAAGAACTCGATCCCATTCCACTTCAGGGGAGTTCTTCTCAAACGAGATCGAGAATTTCTTTGACGGTTTCTGGGTATGAAAGAGAAAAAGTCGCTCTCACGCCCCTCCCCTATTTGATTCCGGATTACCCTATCCTCCTTTTTTGGCTGGCTGAAGGGATCAATGATTATCTCTTTGAAACCTTTTATAAAATCTCTTCTCGTGTTTTGGTCGATGGAGATTATGCTCCAGACTTAAAGGGACATTTTGAAACCCTCTCTCTTTTGGCAGAAAAAAAACTTCCTGTGGTCGATGTCTCTTGGAGCCGAGGCGAAGGGTGGAGAAGTGTGTTTAGAGAGGTGTTTTCCTCTAAGGAAAGCAAAGCAAGTTTAGAGAGATGCAACCTCATTAAAATCACTTATGTGGAAGGGTGCACTCTTAACCCCCTCCTTTTTGAAGCCTGGTTAAAAACAATGTTTGACTGGAAAGAGGGAACTGTTGAGTTTAGTTTGATCCCCAAAAAAGTCAAGACTACGCCCCAAGCTGGCGCCATTTTAAATATCGAATGCACCTCTCCTTCTGGTGATAGCCTTGCTATTTATAAAGAAGAGCACTCGCTCGAGGTCACCGTTCATATTTGTACGGAAGAGACCTGCGATCTTCCAATGACTCTCTATCTTCCCAATATCAATCGTGGGAGTTCTTACCTCTCCTCCTGGATTTGGGGACCGACACAACAGGAAATGGTTGAGACATTAAAAATTTTATGAAAACTTGGATTGTAGACCCTGAAAATGTGATTTTAATCCCCGGTGACGAAGAGGAGACGCTGCGATTTGCAGCCGATTCTTTTATCAAGACTTGTCAAAGAGCAATTGAAGATAAAGGAAGAGCTTTTGTCGCACTGTCAGGTGGATCTACTCCTAAGGCGATTTTTCAACGATTAGACACCTCCAAAGTCGATGGAAATAAAGTCTTTTTGTTTTGGAGTGATGAGAGAACTGTCCCTCCCGATCATCCTGATAGCAATTATCACATGGCGATGACCTCTGGTCCTTTTAAAAAATGGGTCCCAGAAGATCAGATTTTTTTTCTGCAAAATGAGGAAGCTTACGAGTCAAAAATCAAGGAACTTGTCCCTGACGGTATCTTTGATCTCATTCTTTTAGGAATGGGTGATGATGGCCATACAGCTTCCCTTTTCCCCGATTCTAAAGCTCTGCAGGAGAAAGAGCGATGGGTAGTGGATAATTGGGTTGAAAAGCTAAAGACGCACCGTTTGACTTTCACTTTCCCCCTCATTCAAAGAGCGAAGGAGAAAGTGATTTATCTCATTGGAAGCAAAAAAGCTAAAATGGCTAGAGAAGTCCTGATTGATCATAAGGGTCGCTATCCAGCTGAAAGAATTGGAACTGAAGAAAGACCGGCGACTTGGATCCTCGATGAGCCAGCTGCTGCTCTTTTGGACGAGTCATGTTAACCCTTGGGATCGAAACAACCTGCGATGAAACAGGCCTAGCGATCATCCGAGGGACTAACGAGATTCTTTCCAATCAAATTGCCTCACAAATCGATCTTCATCGTCCTTTTGGGGGAGTTTTACCCGAACTTGCTTCTCGTCAACATGCCGAAGTGATCGTCCCTCTAATTGACCAAACTTTGAAAGAGGCTAAAGTTTCTCTCAGCGATCTCGACCTGATTGGTGTTGCCAAAGGGCCTGGCCTTTTAGGTGCCTTATTAGTTGGTCTTAATGCGGCAAAATCGCTTTCGATCGCTCTCAATATCCCCTTTATTGGTGTAGATCATTTGGAGGCCCATCTTTTTGCCGCTCTCATGGGGCAACAAGTTGCAACATATCCTGCCTTGGGGGTCATTGCATCAGGCGGCCATACCAATCTTGTGCTATGTGAATCTGCAGATAAATTTAAAAGTCTCGGGGAAACACATGATGATGCAATTGGAGAGGCCTTTGATAAGGTAGCTAAGATGATGGGGCTTCCTTACCCTGGCGGCCCCGAAATTGAAGTTCTTGCTAAACTGGGAAACCCTAATCGATTTCACTTTCGACCCCCTATCATGAAAGAGGCTCCCTTCTCTTTTTCGCTTAGCGGGGTAAAAACTAAGGTGCTTTATACCCTTTTTGGACAAGATTTTAAAGGGCATGTGAAGCCGATTGAATATCAAATGCAATGTGATATTGCAGCCTCTTTTCAAAAGGGTGTCTTTGAAGACCTCATCGAAAAAAGCCTGAGGGCAGCGCATGCTTTCGGTTGTCAAACTCTCCTCTTTGGTGGAGGTGTCACTAGCAGCCAAACACTTCGCTCTCTTTTTGAAGAGAGGAAAGGCTCACTCAATCTTCTCTGGCCTGACCGGGTCCTTTCTCTCGACAACGGTGCGATGATCGGTGGACTTGCCGCCCACCTCCACCAAAATGGAAGAGCGGGTGATTCCTTATCTCTGACTCCTTATCCACGTGGATCTTTTAATTCTGCTAGTTTCAACTAGCATCTAAGGATACCTCGGAAGTTGAGGACATTGATTTTTACTGCTGTCGAAATAAAGTAGAGTAGGTCTCTAAGAGTTTATAAAGATAGACAAAGCATTCTTCGTCTAGAAGATGTTGAAGGGCAAAAGCATAGCTTTTTTCTCCCATCAGCAGTGAAGCCTTGTCTTGTTGTTGGGCGACCCTTAATTTTTCCGCGAGATCACCTCCATCGGAATGGAATGAGATGTAGTGGGTGTTTGGTTTGAGGCCGTCGTAAAACCATTCGATTTTGTTAGATTCCCCTTTGAAAATGAGACTCTTTGTAAAAAGCTGCCACTCAAAGCTTGAGGGGGAACTTCGCCCATCAAGAGAGATAAGATACTTATATTGTGATTGATTTTTTGGAGATACGTTGGTTGACACTAGATTGAGTTTGCTCATCCAATTTTTGATTCCAGGATCGATGTTATCGGACAAAACAAGTTTGGCATCTATGAGGTTTTCGTCATTTTTAAAACGTATCGCTAAATGGGCCCTAGGGGTCATATCCCATTCAAAAAAAGTATAAGCTCCGTCACTTGGCGCCCCTCTCCAAAAGCCCTTTGAGATTTTTTCCGACCAGCTAAGAGTGTTTTTAAGAAAATCATTCTCTCGTTCGCAATTAAAAAGCCTGGGGATCAAAACAGTTTTAGAGTTCCCCTTTTCCTTATTCACAGCAAAAATGGGGATGGTTATTTCTTTGAGAAGGATGGGGCGATCAAAAGGCTCTAAAGATAGGACAAAGTGGAGAAGAGGGAGAGGCTTTATCGTATGTAAGAGACTAAGAGCCGATATAAAATGCTCGACAGAACTTTCTTGATCCTTTGTTAAAGGAGAAAGAGGGGTGTAAATAAACCTTCCTTTCCTCTCTATAATTTCGACTAACAGAAGGTTAGGTTGAAGCTTTTTCAGTTTTTGTAAACAGACGGGAATTTGAGATCTAATAACCCCTTTTTTATATGCCGTTAGATCTGTAGCAATTCTATTTTTTGCCCACTCAGTAAGGGGGTTATTCAACTTTTTTTCTAAACTTTCTGGTGATACATTCCATCCCAAAAGAATCGATGGAAAAAGAAAAACAAAGATCAACTTCGCTAGAGATATCATGCTAAAGATGTTATGCCTATTTTTTATCTTTTTGTGCTTCAGCATAGGAGCTTCTGAATTTTCGGGGGAGATTTTCTTAAAAAATCTTCGTCGGCCAACACCCAAATGGATCGAGCAGCAAATAGCGGAAGATTTGGAGCCTTATCGAGAAGGTTTTTTTTTAGATGATATCGATGCCACCTGGGATGGGGTTAATCGCGTTGCTTCTGGTTATCAAGCTGGTTTAAGTCATTTTAAAATCAAAAATAATGAGATCAACTGTCTTCGGACGACCCTCTCAAAGGGTGATGCTAGAGTTGAGGCTATTTTGCATGTCGTCCGAAGCATGACTCCCTATGCCCCTTTACCCGACATGGAATTCTTGGTGGCCACATGGGACTCCTACGACAATCCCCTCTATTTAGAACAAACTTTTTGTCCTGTGTTTGCCATCTGCAAACTAAAATCAAATCACCGTGCAGTTTTAATCCCTGAATTCAGACATTTTGATTTCCGTCACGGCACCATCAAGAATGTCAAAAAAGAAAGTGCCCATCTGCCTTGGAGCCAGAAGGTGGATCAAGCGATCTGGCGCGGTGTAACATCGGGCCACAATTATCACCTCAATGATTGGGATTTAAAGCCTCGCTCCCGCTTGGTCCTTTTTTCAAAAGAGCATCCTGATCTTCTGGATGCTGGCTTTACGGGGGCCTTTTCCATTTCCAAAGAGGTCGAAAGAAAAATGGAGGAGTACAACCTCTTTGTGCCTTGGGTTTATGCCCCCTCGCTTGTCTCTCACAAATATCAAATCGCCATCGATGGAAACACCTTTGCCTCAAGCTTTTGGTGGCAACTGCTCTCAAACTGTGCCGTTTTAAAAAGCAATTCAGATTACATGGAATGGTTTTACCAAGGCCTTGAACCTAATGTCCATTACATGCCCTTTGAGCCCGATCTTTCCGATTTAGAAAAGAAACTAAGAAAGTTAATGGACGATCCCCCCTTAGCCAAAAAGATTGCCGATAAGGGAACTGAATTTGCCGAAGCCCATTTATCAAACGAGGCCCTCGCTGCCTTCTTCCATAAGCTCCTCACTGCCTATGCCAAGCTCCAACGAAAGTAAATTCTCACCTGATTTGTTGGTCACCCCAGAAAGCATTAAGGTAAGCAGGCTGCTGATCTTCTTTAGTTCTTTGTAGAGGAGTTTGGCGCCGATGACCCAATAAATCCCCTAAGCGCATTCGAACCTCATCAAATGATAGACAGGTATCAACTTGGATGCGATCACCTGTAAATTTTCGAGTGACTGTAGAAGACTGCCCTCTCATGAATAACTACCCATACCATTAGCTTAAATTGAATGTATTATTAAAAGGTTTATTTTGAAATGATCTAGATAGTGCAGTCTGTTGCTTAACAAAGAAGAAAGATGATGTCTATATCCCACAACAAGCCAGTGATCCTGACCCTGGGAGCTACAGGTCAATTAGGCAAAATGGTTGCTGATCAACTCCTTAAAGAGGATTCGATCTCATTGAGAGTAACAAGCAGAAAAAAAGAACAGCTCCCAACGCTTAAAGATCTCTATAACGATGCTGTTTTTATGGATCTTGATGATCCGCGAACTTTTGATACTCCATTAAAAGGGGTCGATAGGTTGTTCTTATTGACGGGTGGCGTTGTTGCATAAGTCGGTTTGAGAGCTTCTCCCTCTTTCCTTCTAAGCTTTTAAGCTGCTTCCTCCCAGAAGCCTGTCGGCATCCCCAAGTT
>JAGVKY010000218.1 GCA_020050175.1 Parachlamydiales bacterium | reverse complement strand
GTTCGATCCATTCTAAGGCTTTTTTGTGCGCCTCGTCGAGGTCGACGATCTCTTTACGGAGTTTATCTGCCTCTTCAACTTCTCCCCGGTACCGTTCGAGAGCGGTGAAACTAATATCAGAAAAACTTTCTAGCGTACGCTTGATCTCTTTCCACTCTTTTTCTAGATCTTTAAGGGAGCGAGCAACATGTTCTTGAGAGAGCAACTCGGGAGAAATGCCTAGTTGCTCAAACACTTCTGTTTCTAACAATCCTTTCTTTTCTCGGATTGAAGTAAGAGCCCCTTTACATCTCTCCTCTTCGATTTTCAGCTCACTCTGTTCTAATCGAAGTTCTTCTAATCTTTTTCTTGAGGAGACTGCCTGGTGAGTTAGTCGAGAGCTCTTTTCTTGCTGCACTTTGATCTTTTGATCCACTTCTCCTTTTTTCTTCTTATCCTCTTCAAGTTGTTTATCCAACCGAGAAATTTCTTGGGGAAGTCCTGATAATTTTCTGAGGATGTCCTCTTTTTCAGATTGAAGACGATTTTTTTCCCGCTCTTTTTCTTGCCATTCTCTCTCCTTCAGAAGGAAAGTTTTTGTTCGCTCTTCGATCTTTTTCTCTTCGAAGGAGATTTTCTGTCTTAAATCCCTCTCTTCGAGGCGCAACTTATCCAGCCGTTGTTTGATCGAAATCCCCTGAGCTGGAGGGGGAGAAATCACTAGCAAGGCAAGAGTTTCTCGAAGATTTGCCTCCTCTAGAGGATCTAATTCACACGGTTTGGCATAACGGGTAAGTTCTTGATTCTTATCTAATTCCCAAGACATTTTATTAAGTTCTTCTTGATGCTGGCTCTCTTTTTTGTGCAGCTCTTTGACCGTTTTTCTTTGAGCGACTAGAGATTTCTCTATTTCACCCTCTTCCTCTTTTAAGCTTTTGATCTCTTGAGCTATCAGTGCAGCCCGCTCTTGCAAACCGCCCTTCTCTTCTTCTAAGAGTAAAGGATGAGAAACTGTCGCAGAGGCAGATATCACCCAGCCTAGGGGATGATGGAGAGCTCCATGGATGGAGGGAACGGAGTTGAGTGAAGCAGAAGGATCTTGACCGACATAGAGTGAAAAGGGGAGTCCATCTAATCGAGTCAGGAGATCATCGAGAAGAGAAGGGTCATCTAATACGATCGCTTCAAAAGAGAGACCCAGTAGCGCGCACCCCTTTTCTAAAAGTTCCCCACTGAGTGAATAACGGGAGAGAAGGGGAGCAACTTTTCCTTGAAGAGGTGAGCCATTTTCAGTTGCCCACTGGAGAATTTTTTCGTTCCCTTCAAGCTTTTTGGGATTTTTTTTAATCAGCTCATCTAAGGAACGGAGATGACCAACCGTTGTAGCTCTCTCTTCTTCAAGTCTCCTTTCCTTTTTTTTCAATTCAATAAGGGTCTTTTCTCGCTCATCCATCTCTTTTTGAAGAGTCTCGATCTCACTTTTGGCGCTCTCTTTTTTCTTTTTCTCTATTTCTTGCGAGAGGCTTTGAACTTTTTGTCGAAGACGTTCTAATTCCTCTTGGGCTTGCTTCTGTCGAATAACTTCTACCAATCTTTTTTCTAAAGTGTGCTTTTTAGTTAGAGCTTCAAGTCTTTTTTTCTCTTCTTCTTTCTCTTCGACTAAGAGTTTTTCAACTTGAACCTCTTCCCTTTCTCGCCTCTGGAGGAGCTCTTCTAACGCCTGTTTAAGCTTCTCAAAACTTGGAGGGGTCGTTTCTTGCTTGAGCGATTCAATTTCTTTTTTCAATCTCTCTTGGTGGCGCTCTTCTTTTTCGATCCGTTCCTTGCGATCTCTTGAAGCCGATTCTAATTGCCGCTGCCGAATACGGAGAGCTTCTAGTTCTTTCTGTTCAGCTTCTATTTTGTGATGGAAATGGAAGACGCTGGCTTGCACCTCTTTTGCCTCTTCTTCAAGGGCTGCCTTCTCTTTTTCAAGAGGGCCTAAAAGTTTTTTGAATTCGCCCTCTTCTCCCTCTAACCTCTGCATCTCTTTCAGGAGATGATTGAGCTTTTCCATTTCTCTTTCGATATCAGTGCTGAGAGCTGAAAATCTCGCGATAAAAAGTTCCTTCTGAACAATATGGGACCGTTCTTTCACTTTCAGATATTTTTCAGTCGCTTCTGCTTGAGTCTTCAATAACTCCAATAATTTAGTGGCCTCTTTTTCCCTCTCGAGCAATCGATCTAAAGCGATCTTTGTCTCTTTGAGCTTTTCTAAAGCATCCCTTTTCTGCGCCAAAAAAAGAGAGATCCCACTCGTCTCTTCAAAAACACTTCTCCGCTCTTCGGGGGACCAACTGACAACCTGATCGACCCGCCCCTGTTCGAACATCCAGAAGCCCTCTTTCCCGAGCCCCATCTTGTGCAATAGAACTTGTAAATCTCTTAGCCGAATGGCCCGATCGTTGACCAAATACTCCGAAGTCCCATCACTCCCAAGCCTCCTCGTGATCTCAACTTCGCTCAATCCAATCCCGAGACAATCGCCCGGCGTCTCAAACAGCGCCTTCACCTCGGCAATGCCTCTACCCTTGCTCTTCTCCGTGCCGCCAAACAAGACATCGGGCATCTTCCCGCCCCGGAGCGCCCTTGCTGAGCTCTCTCCCAGGACCCACCTGACGGCATCGAGCAAATTGGACTTGCCGCACCCATTGGGTCCCACAATCGCAGTCACTCCTTCCCCGAACTCCACCACCGTCCGATCGCGAAACGACTTAAACCCCCCAACCGTCACCCTCTTCAGCCGCATGTTCAATCCCACAGTTTAAAATCCAACTGTCCTGAAAGACCACATAACTCAAGGGGATAATCAAAGAAAATCAACGTCATGGGCCAATGATACCCTACATAAAGCAAACTCAGACCAAAAATGATAAAAGCAACAGCAAGTATCACCTTTTCGAGGACCTCCCACCACTTCTTATTCCGGTGAATCCACAGCGTAAAAAATATGGTCTCAGTGATAAACGGCATAGTGAGCTCACTCTACCGCCCCACCTATTTATTCTTCACCTTAGCTTCTCTCTGCCTCATTCCCAAGTCTGAATAAGATTAGTAAATTTTTATACAGACTGAGAAGAAGAGTAAATTTGATAACTTCATTGTTATGGTTCATAGTGTGAGATGCTTCAAGATAATATTTGTGATTTTTGGGTTTTTTCCTTGGATTGCAATTAGGGATAGAGATGGATTCAATAGAAGAGCAGCTTGATCACTGGATGAAGAGTAAGGAAGGACAACACCTTGAATTCAAGGAAGCTAAGAATAATTTTTCACCCGATCGGTTAATAAAATACTGCTGTGCATTAGCGAACGAGAGAGGTGGTCACATTATTCTAGGAGTGACAGACCACAAGCCCCGTACAATTGTCGGCACCCAAGCTTTCCTTAATCTTGAAAAGATTAAATCAGACGTAATTTCTTGCCTCCAACTCCGTATTGATGTAATGGAATTGCATGTAAATAAAGCTCGAGTTCTCATCTTTCAAGTTCCATCCAGGCCAATTGGCGTACCTATTCAATATGAAGGAATTTATTGGATGCGTCGTGGTGAAGAACTAGTCACTATGACTCAAGACATGCTTAAGCGCATTTTTGAAGAAGGAGAGCCTGATTTTTCTGCTCAAATATGTCCTAAAGCTACTTTTGAAGATTTAGATCCTAATGCCATCCAACAGTTCCGCATACGTTGGCAGCATAAATCCGGGAATGGATCATTATTGACAATTCCCCCTGAGCAATTATTGCTAGATGCAGATTTAATCAACGAGAAGGGGATAACTTTTGCTGCCTTGATCCTTTTAGGGAAACGACAATCGCTTACTAAATTTCTGCCACAAGCAGAAGTCATTTTTGAGTATCGTTCTAGCGATATTACTGGCCCAGCTCAGCAGCGCATTGAATACAGAGAGGGATTTTTTTGTTTTTACGACGACCTTTGGGAAAAAATTAATCTTCGAAATGATCTACAGCATTTCCAGGATGGCTTATTTATCTGGGATATACTGACATTTAACGAAAAAGTGATTCGAGAGGCTATCCTAAATGCCATTAGCCATCGTGATTATCGATTACAAGGCTCTGTGTTTATTCGACAATTTTCAAAAAGGATCGAGATTGACAGCCCTGGTGGTTTTCCTGATGGAATAACTCCAGAAAATATTCTATGGAAACAACTCCCCCGCAATCGAAGAATCGCAGAGGCATTTTCAAAATGTGGCTTAATCGAACGAGCAGGCCAAGGAGCCAATCGAATTTTTGAAGAAAGTATTAGAGAGGGTAAGCCGTTACCTGATTTTTCTCGCACTGATGCTCATGAAGTAGTTTTGACTCTAGTTGGTGAAATTCAAGATAAATGTTTCCTGAGATTTCTAGAGAAAGTTGGTCAAGAAAGATTGGCCTCATTCTCAACGGAGGACTTTCTGGTATTAGATTTAGTGCATAGAGAACAGCCAATTCCTCCTAACTTGAAAGCACGTTTGCCTCATCTAATCGATTTAGGGATTGTTGAGCGTGTCGGAAAAGGGAAGGGGGTTCGATATAATCTTTGTCAGCAGTATTACGAACTTGCCAAACAAAGCGGTGTTTACACTAGGAAGCGTGGCTTAGACAAAGAGACAAACAAAGAATTACTGTTAAAACACATCCGTTCCAACAAAAGGAAAGGCTCTAAATTGGCGGACTTGTGCCAAGTCTTGCCTGCCCTTTCAAGGGCTCAAGTTCAAAATCTTCTAAGAGAACTAAAGAAACAGGGAAAAGTTGAGCTTCAGGGAAAGACAAATAGGAGCCTTTGGTTTCCCTCTCCCATGGACTGAAAAAGTTTACGCAAGTTTACGCAAGTTTTACGCAAGTTTTACGTAAGTTACAGAGGTAAATAGAGGTGTTTTAATGCCTTCCATTTTGAATTTCTTATTGCGTAAAGCGCATAAATTGATGGATTAGTTTAGGTCGATGCTTGTGCTCGATTTTGAGGGTTTGACCTTAATTCCCCCAACAATCGCCAAAATAAGGAATTAAAACCAATTTTTTGTCTTGAGATGTTTTCTTAAGTTGTCGATGGCATAGTAGAGATTGAAACCGTCTATGAAACAGACGACTCGTTGCTGTTGCAATTATCCCTAAAAAAAAGTACCCCGAGCCGGAACCCGTGGCTTTCGCAGGCTAGAAGCCATGCGCGATG
>JAGVKY010000217.1 GCA_020050175.1 Parachlamydiales bacterium | reverse complement strand
TGGAAAAAAAGTCTCGATCCTTCTGTTGTTGGATACCACCTTTATCAAGGGAAGAGGTTAATCAGAACGATTGGACCGAAAGGTCCGTTTAAAGTGACTCTAGGAGGACGTTGTTGCGAGACAAAGACATACCATTATTTTTTGACCTCTTTCAACTTCTTGGGAGAAGAGAGTGTTGCTTTGGAAGTGACGTTTACGCCAGATAGATGCGTCGACCTTTTCAACTTTAAGTGACTATGATTATCAATGGCTAAGAATTTAAGGAGGCCATAGCTCTATCTGCCAAGAAAATCTTCCTTATTCTGGTTGTATCTGAAGGGAATCCAGATGGCTAGGTCAGCGCCGATTTTTTTATTCCTTCAAATCTTATTTTTCTTTTGTTTTTTCAAACGCAGCGAGGGCACGATCGCGCGCTTCATTGTGATCGACAATGGGACTTCGGGGTTGGTGAATTTCGCTCGGCGAAAGATGAATTAGCTCCGGGCAATAACGTTTGATGTATGTCCCTTCAGGATCGAACTTTTGGCTTTGTAAAACCGGGTTAAAGATGCGGAAATAGGGTGCGGCATCGGCGCCGCAGCCTGCTATCCACTGCCAACCAAAGGTGTTGTTAGGGAGATCGGCATCCACAAGGGTATCCCAGAACCAGCGCGCCCCCTCGAGCCAATGGATCATGAGGTCTTTCACTAGAAAAGATCCAACAATCATGCGCACTCGATTGTGCATCCAGCCTGTTTGCCAAAGTTCCCGCATCCCTGCGTCTACGATGGGGTAGCCAGTTTTTCCCCCTTGCCATGCTTTGAGGTGCTTTTCATTGTAAACCCAAGGAAACGATTTGAACTTATTTCTTAAAGGTTCGTCGGTTGTCTGGGGAAAATGGTAAAGAAGATAAAAAGCAAATTCTCGCCAAACCAGTTGGCGGACAAAAGGTTCAGGAGGATTCATAGCCAGGATAGATCTTGGCGAAATCTCTCCAAAATGGAGATGGGGAGATAAATGAGAAACTCCATCTTCTAAGGCAGGGAAATCTCTTGACGTCCCATAGATACTGACTGGGCCTGCTATGAAATGGTTTAACCTTTTCCACGCTCCCTTTTCACCTGGTTCCCATCTCTTCCAAAATCCTCGGTCCCAACCAAAATCGATCTGCTCGATTGGAAGAGAGGAAATGCTCGGCGTCTCCCCTCCCCCAGGAATTCTTGGGATAGGGGGTAAAGTCGCCAATAATTGTGTCGCTTTATAAAAAGGGGTAAAGACTTGAAAATGCTTCCCCTCTTTGGTCGTGATCTCTTTGGGGATGTAGAGGTAGTTGCCGGGAAAAATTTTTGTATTTTCAAATGTTTTTTTTTACAACTTTTTCTTCTGGTGTATAGTGTCGATTCCAAACAATTTCATCCGCGCCTGTTTCCTCGATGATCTTTTGTAGAGTTTCGATGACAGGACCCTCTCTGAGGATGAGCCTAAGACCTTTTTCTTGGAGAGATTGATCAAAGGCTTGGAGCGATTTTTGGAGCCAAGCTAGACTTGCTTGACCTGGGGACCAAGCTCCTTTTTCAGGGAGGATGTAAAGGGGGACAATGCTTTTAGTCTTATCTCTAGCGTAAGATAAGGCGGGGTGATCTTCTAAGCGAAAGTCGTTGTCTAGCCAAATAATGATTGTCTTCATGAAAAATTAATGCCGTAATTTGCTTTCATATAGGGGCTGGGTTGAGGTAAAATGCCCTGGGTTTATTATGCCAAAATTTGATCAACATACCATCGAAAACCTGTCTCAACTTGCCAGGATTGAATTAACAAGCGAAGAGAAAATTCGTCTGGAGAAGGATTTAGATAAGATCCTAAATTTCTTTGATTCTTTGAAAGAGATTGGCACGGAAGGTGTCAGACCAACTTACCATGTCGCTTCCGATCTCGTGAATGTATTCCGCCCTGATGATGAATTGGATTCTGAAGTAGCAAAGGAAGAAATTCTCGACAGAGCTACCTTTCTAAACCTTGCCCCTGAACAGGTCGCAGGAATGGTTAAAGTCCCAAGCTTTTTAGCAGGAGGAAAAGAAGAATGAACCTCCACAATAAAACCGCCGAAGAGCTCCATCAACTTTACAAAGAGGGTAAAGTTTCCTCCAAAGAAATCCTTGATCCCCTTTTCAAAAGGATTGAGAGCATGGATCCAAAGATGGGTTCTTTTCTTCGTACCTCTAAAAAAAGGGCGTATGAACAGGGGGAAAAACTCGATCTCAAAAGAAAAAATGGGGAAACCCTCGGCCCCTTGGCTGGAGTTCCTTTTGCTGTAAAAGATAATCTCCATATCAAGGGAGAAATTTCGACTGCAGGCTCTAAGATTTTAAATAATTACCGAGCCCCCTTCTCAGCGACCTCTTGCCGGAAATTGGAAGCCGCAGACGCCCTCTTCATCGGTAAGACAAACTGCGATGAATTTGCCATGGGTTCTTCGACTGAGAATTCTGGATTCCAACTCACCCGCAATCCCTGGGACTTGAATCTCGTTCCTGGAGGATCTTCCGGAGGATCGGCAGCTGCTGTGGCAGCTCGGTTGGTCCCTTTTGCATTAGGTAGCGATACGGGCGGTTCGATCCGTCAACCTGCTTCCTTTTGTGGAATATTAGGGTTGAAACCAACTTACGGAAGAATTTCCCGTTTTGGTCTTGTTGCTTACGGATCGAGTCTTGATGTCGTCGGTCCCATGGCAAGATCAGTGCATGACTTACAAATGGCAATGGAGGTGATGGCAGGTCCTTGCCCTCATGATTCCACATCCCTCCCCCAAAAAGGGGCCTCATTTCTTCAAAAATCGCTATCACTTGAAGGGGTCAGAATTGGAGTGCCTTGGCATTTCTTGGAAAATCTTGCGCCTCAGGCCAAAGCACTTTTTGAAAAAACGATCAAGGATCTTACAGCAAGAGGCGCTGAGATTGTTGAGGTCGATCTTGACCTTCTCCGTTACTCATTGCCCGTTTATTACATCCTAGCAACGGCAGAGGCATCCACTAATTTAGCTCGCTTTGATGGTATCCGTTTGGGTCACCGCTCCCCAAAAGCCAAAAATTTAAATGAGATTTACACCCTCTCGCGCGATGAGGGATTCGGCAATGAGGTCAAAAGACGAATTCTCCTGGGGACTTTTGTTCTCTCTTCAGGATTCCAAGAGGCTTACTACCAGAAAGGGCAAAAAGTTAGAACGCTTTTGATCGAAATGTATAAAAAAGCTTTTGAAGCGTGCGATTTTATCGCTACACCGACAACACCATTCTCTGCTTTTCCGATTGGAGCTAAAC
>JAGVKY010000112.1 GCA_020050175.1 Parachlamydiales bacterium | reverse complement strand
GTTTCTGTCCTTGATATTAAAGGACTTATTAGGGGTTTAGGGAGAGGTGTCGACACTCTTTCTTATCTGGTCTTGATCGATTCGATTGGCCTTCTTTCCTTTTATGGCGCATCTCCTTACGAAAAAATTCAAGTGGAGAGACTGGCGGGAAAAGAAAAAGAAGAAAAAATCAGCTTTGCCTTAAAACTCATTCGAGAGAAATCTCTCGAAAATCTATTTCGTCAAATTTTAGAAGGTCTTCTTTTTGGGTGGATTGAAAAGAGGGGAGGGATCACTCAAAAAAGCGAAATCATCGAAAGAATTGAGCAAAACTCGCTTGAAAAGGGGGGAGGGGAGGGGCTTATCGGTCTTATTCTTAAAATTTTCACCCCTTGGATCGACCTCGGAGAGGAGATCATCACCTTCTATCCACAAACAGCCAACTCTCTCCATCTTTTAAAAAAAGCCCTCTCATCCCTCTTTTACCGTCCCCATCTGACTTATCATTTATCTCAACTTGAATACTTTCTTCAGCGAGAGCTGCTTCCTCTCGGGGAACCTCTTGATATCCTCCTTCTCCGCCGCTACCTCCTCCTTTCCCCCTCCTTCCGGCTAAAAAAGGTAAGTGAGAGAGAATGCCAAATCATGACTTTTGACAAATGAATTCCCATTGCTATCTATCGATCTATTGAGGAACCTCAAGGCTCGTATTTTGAGCTAATTTTCTCACTCATGAATCGGATAACGTTCTTTATTTTTCTCCTTCTCCTCTCTGCTTTGACAGGGGAAGAGACCCCTTCCCCCCTTGCCCATTTTGAAGGGGGACTCCCTTGCATAGCCGGCGGCTATGTCAATGTCCTCAGTGGTGCCCCTTCTCTTTCTGATACAGATCTAGTGATACCAGGGATAGAGCCTCTTACTCTATCTCGCCGTTGCCATTACGAGCCGAATTCTTGGGATTCGGACAAAACAGTTAATAGCTGGGACATTTCCCTTATACAATCAGTAATAAAAGGGTCAAAATTTCTATATGAATCAATAAACAGTCATGGAGCGAAAATTGGAATATATAATGAAATCTATTCTCTCCAGGAAGATACCCAACCCTCTTTTACATTTGAGTTCTATCATCGCGATCCAGCAACCAAAGCCTTCTTTAATCGATTTGAATACGGAAAAGGAGTCACCAATCTTTCTCACGGCTACCCATCGGGTCGTGTAGCTCCTAAAAATATCGTCCTTCAAAAGAGCGTTAGTGGCTACAAAGCTGATGTCGTCAAAGGCGATGGGGAGAAAATGGAGTTCATGATCGAACCCTACGAATACTGGGCAAATCCAAATACACTTCCTTTAAGAAGAACGATCACCCCGAATGGTTTTGAAAAAAAGTACACGTATGAAAATGGATCTCTCAAAACGGTCTCTTTAAATACCCCCAAAGGGGCAACCCTTGGATCGCTCTCTCTAGATAAACAAGAGACCTACTCTGGATATCAAGTTAGAGTAACTGCTACAGATGGAAGGAGCGCACAGTTAGAATACTGGCATGATATCCATAAAAGAGAAGCGAATAGAGCCATCATTCAAAGAGTTACACGAACAGATGCTCCCACGGTGGCTTATCGTTACCACCCCTCAGATAAAAACAAGCAACTGATAGAGGTTATTTATCCTAATAAAAGAGGAGTCGGCTTCACCTACTGGGAAGATGGCGATACCTGGTTAGGAAATAGAAAACTATCAAACCATTCTTATCAAATCTATAAGGTCAAATCGATCTTACAACCTGTTGGATCGACAGCAGAAAAAATACCTACTCATTTTTTTGAGTATTTTACCGATAAGAAGAAGGATTGGAAGCTTGCCCATACAAAAGTTACAACATCGTATGGCCATGTAGATGACTATTTTTTCGGAGATGATTTTCTTTTAAAGGAGCTCTACCACTACACAAATGCATCTCTCAAACTAAAACCGACCTGCGACCAGAGAGAAAAATTTTTTTGGTATCCAGGTGGAGATATCAAAACGTGGGCTCTCTGTGACGGATCTGGATCACCCTATTCTATTCGCCATTACACCTATGATGAAAATGGCAATGTTCTTGTAGAAGCAACCTATGGAGCGTTAACAGGGAACTCCACAACTTCCCCTGAAATGGATGAAAACGGTGATCCTCAAGGAAAGTCTGAAAGGTTCACGAAGAAATTTAGCTATTCTAATGATGATTTGAATCTTCTGCTCTCTGAAGAGAGTCCAGAAGGTTTAAAAACCAGTTATAGTTACTTTGAAGGTAGCGACAGACTTAAGAAAAAAGTCACCCTTCTCAATGACAAAGTCATCAAAAAAGAGTTTTTTGAATACGACGAAGACCATTGTCTCGTTTCCTACGAAGAAAAAAGTGGCCAGATCCATTTAATCGAAAGGCACACTCCTTCTAAAAAAACACCTTTTGGCTATCCGCTCGAAAAAAGAATTTACACCATCGATTCTGAGGGTGAAAAACTTCTCCTCTCTCACCATTATCGCTATAACTCGAAAGGAGAAATTCTCCATGAGAGCAAAAAGGATCCAAATGGAAACGTTCTGTATTCAGTTCATAGAAAGTTTGACCCTCATGGAAACTGCACCTATGTAAAAGACGCTCTCGGCTATGAGACTTTAAGAACCTATGACGCCAATGATAATTGCATCCGAGAAGAGGGCCCACGCCCAGGTTTAGTTAAAGAATTCCACTACGACTTTATGAACCGATGCACTCATGAAAAACTCTCTTTTGAGGGGGATACATGGGTAACGCATCACCTCTACAATCAACTTAACCAAAGAATAGAAACTGAAGACCCTTTTGGGCATGTTACAAAATTTGTCTACGACAGATATGGGAGAGCTCTCGAAACCCATCTTCCAACTGGAGCTGTCATCCGAAAGAAATTCGATGCTTCAGGCAACGAAATTGAAACTACAGACCCTCTCGGCAACATCACCCGTAAAAAATACACCATCTTAAACAAACCTTACGAAATTTCTTATCCAGATGGAAGCGCCGAACAATTTAGATATTACAAAGATGGCAACCTCAAATCCTCCACTGACAAAAATGGCTTAGCAACATCTTACGAACGAGATGGCCTTGGGAGAATCCTGACCAAAAAGGTCGAAGATGGAGTTGAAACCTATGAGTACAATCACAGTCTTCTAAAGCAGTTTACTAATTTTAATGGTGTCACAACTTTTTATACCTATGACTCTGCTGGTAGAAAAATATCCGAAATAACCGATGGGGCCAAAACCACCTTTGAATATGACGCCCTCGGGAGGCTGACTCGAACCTCTTATTTTGATAGGAACAGTTTAGTTTCAACACATGTAGAGGTGTTTGATGCAGCTGATGGAATCGTCAAAAAATGGATAGAAGATGGTGAAGGTAATCGGGTCCTTTTTGAAAAATATTCCTATGATGCTTCTGGGAATCGTAACTCCGAAACAAAAGGAGGTCATACTACCACCTTTCAATATGATGGCCTTAATCGTCTGATCAAAAAGACCGACCCAGAAGGCAACGAGACCCATTGGACCTACTCGAAGAAGGGAAGAAAAGAGACAAGAACTGACCCAAATGGTGTTAAAACGATCCAGGTCTTTGATGGGGGAGAAAGGCTCCTTTCCAAAGAGAAGTACGACGGAAAGACTCTCCTATCATCTATTAGCTACCAATACGACCTAAACAACAACTTACTTGAAGAGAAGCATCAAGTCATCGGTAGGGAAGCTCCTCCCTTCATCCTCCACCGAGAATACGATGCGATGAACCGACTAATTCGCCTTATAGAACCTGGAAGGGAGTCAAGCTTCACTTATACCCCTCTCGGTCAACTAAAAACGACGACCAAGCCAGATGGGACCCTTTTGACTTATCTGTACGATTCTACTGGCAATCTCATCTCTCTTTATAGCCAAGATCGTTCGATTGATTACATTTATACCTATGATCTTATGGGGCATGTGCTCTCTATTGAAGGCGGGAACACCAAGGTTGTACGTACCTACACACCTCGAGGATCGGTTCAAAAAGAGATCACCTTAGGAGATACCTACTTATATGAATATGATGACCTAGAACGAGTCACTAAAGTCACTTTTCCCGATCAGTCGACAATTGAATATCTCTACAATGCCATAGGAATGTGTAGGGTGAAACGGAAGGGATATGAACATGCCTACCTTGAATTTGATCGGTTTGGTAATCCCACTATTGAACAACTTATCGATGGGACTCCTAGACATAAATCGTACGATTCTCTTAATCGCCTTCAAAGGATCGCTCATCGCGATTTTTCTTTAGAACCTCTTATCTATGACTCCGTGGGGAATCTTGTACGAGTTGGTTCAAGCATCTTCACTTACGACAAGCTCAATCAACTTTCTTCCGAATCGAACCTTTTCAACCATAACTACGCTTTTGATTCGATACACAATCCTAGTCAAAAGGATAAAGCGGCTTTTAAGATCAATGAGCTTAATCAAATCGACGCCCATTCTGATAGCCATTACACCTATGATGCTAATGGCAATCTTCTGACAAAATCGACTCCTGAAGGAAATTGGACTTACCGTTACGACCATTTAGATAGATTAATCTCTGTTAACGATAGCTTCCGTTACATCTACGATGGTCTGCACCGTCGCGTTCTCAAAAAAACTCCAAGTGGAGAAGAGAGGTATTGGCATGTTGGTGATAATGAAGTTGCCTCAATCTCTGAAAGCTCGACCATTTTCCGCGCTCTTGGTATCGGTATCGGAGCAGAAATTGGCTCAGCCATTCTCATAGAGTTTAATGGAGAAATACTGACACCTCATCACGATCAGTCGGGGAATTTGGTTAATCTAGGTGATAAGTCGTGTGTTTACTCAGCTTTCGGAGAGAGTTCGAATAATCTACCAATTCCTTGGGGTTTTTCTTCCAAACGACTTGATCCAGAAACAGGCTTTTACTACTTCGGGAGACGTTATTATGATCCTTCTCTGATGAGATGGACCTCTTCAGATCCCTTAAGCTTTTCTACAGGGATCAATCTTTACGCTTATGTATCTAACAATCCATTAAATCGTTTTGATAAATTTGGACTTGCCACAGACTCTCAAAGTCGATCTCTACTCCATCCACTCATCTATCTACCAGGCCTATTAACCTCTGATTTCTCTGCTCTTCCGGCGATCAGTCACAATCACCAATTTGAGCAAAACTATGTGGGTTATCCCCCCTCACAAATCCTAGCTTCTGATGGGTTGCCTAAACTCCCCTCCGATTTAGGAATCGGATTTATTAATGGGATCAATAACGATTCAGCTGCCGTCTGTCAAAGCCGCGAATATCTATCTAAACTTACGGGGGGATACAGTGTCGATACAGTGTTTAATGCGACCCATGGAATTTTTGGCGATTTACGTGAATGTTTGAGCGGCCTAAATCATGTGGCAACAGAACCTGTTGAACACCTCCACAACATGTGGAACAATTTTTTTGAACAAAGCTCTTCTTCTGCCAATTATTTTCAAGTTTGTCACAGTGGGGGAGCTATCCATGTGAGAAATGGTCTGTTAGATTATCCTGATTCTTTGAGGCAACGTATTTTTGTCGTAGCCATCGCTCCCGGTGCTTATATTCATAAGCAAACGTGTGCTGGGGTCTATCATTATCGGGCTGAGGCTTGGAGGGATCCAGTGCCAAGAATTGATATTTTTGGGGCTTTGAGAGAAAGAAGTACAATAAAAGATCTTGATTCTCACCCTGATGCACCCTTTTTTGATCACGGATTTTCTAGCCCTACATATCAAGAATATATACATCGTCATATTTTAAATTATTTAAAAACCCAAGGCAAAAGCTTATGAAATATATGTTGATGGGAGTGACAGTATTATTCTCGCTTATAATGGGATATTTGATGCCATATCAAGATGTTAACCGTTCTTTAGAAGAAAAATTAGTTAACGAAATATTATTCTCTACCGGAGAAGCCATTGAAAAAAAATATAAAATAAAGGTAGTCGGAGATGGCGCTGCAATGCCTGGAGGCGATATTAGAGAATTAAGTCTAATTTTCAATACAAAAAAAAGGCTTTCCAAGCAATCTCTTAGAAAACTTTTAGTTGAGTGTTCTGATGAGCTTTTAAACCAAATAAACTCTAATCTAGAGATAAGGCCCTTTTTGAATGTATATCCTTTCACAGAGAAAAATATTGAAATAGTGATTTTTAATCATGATCAAAATGGAAGAGGGTTAACAGATCCTGAAATTTCATCAGCAGAAATTTCAAGAGGGCTCTTAATATATAGAACTGTAGATCCAGCCGATTCTTTTAAATACAAAAATGAGTTTGAAGAAACATTGGAACAAGCGCTAAAAGACCTTAAAAATTAGCTGGGGTGATAATTGATTTTTGTTTAAGCATCATATTTCGATATGTTTAGAGACTCAAGGTAAGGGTATATGAAGTATTTGTTAGCTGGAGTGACAGTATTGTTTTCGCTGATCACAGGATTTATGTTGCCCAATAATGATATAAATATTTCGGTTGAAGAAAGATTAGTTGATGAAATTCTTTTTTCTACAGGGGAGTATTTAGAAAAAATATATCAAATAAAAACAGTTGGGGAAGGGGCTGAAATGCCCGGAGGGCATATACAAAAATTAAGTTTAATATTCGAAACAAAAAAAATCTACCTAAAGAATTCCTTAGAAAGCTTTTAATTGAATGTGCGAATGAGCTGTTGAGTCAGATTAATTCTAACCAAAAGATCCGGCTATATTTGAAAGTATATCCCTTTACAGAAAAAAATATTGAAATAAAAATTTTTAATTCAGATCGGTTTGGAAGGGAAGTGAAAGATCCCGGGATTTCAGTGGCGTGCATTTCTGATGGGTTTTTAGTCTACAAAACAATTGATGCATTGGATTCTTTTAAATACAAAAATGAGCTTGAAGAAACTTACGATGAAGCATTTAGAGCTCTTCATGAATGAATTTTATTACTATTGCGATTCACCTTTTAAATTATTTAAAATCACAGGGTAAGAGCTTATGAAATATGCATTAATAGCAGCCACAACCTTATTTTCGCTGATGATGGGATTTATAATGCCTTACGGCGTTGTTGCATAAGTCCCTCTAGGCAGTTGTGAAGGCAGAGAAAAGAGCGGAAGTATGTTGAGGGAAATAAAAAGTTGAGGCAACCTCAGCAGGG
>JAGVKY010000195.1 GCA_020050175.1 Parachlamydiales bacterium | reverse complement strand
TTTCTGAAATTAAAAGTCGCGGAACAGCACAAAAGCTCTGAAAGCTTTGATTATTAGAGTTCAATGGAAGCTAAAACAGTAAAGTAATAATTATTATAGGTGTTATGGCTAAGAAAAAAGCTGAGCCCAAAGACGTCTCAGAAAAGATTATAGGACGTCTAAGAGAACAAGAATTACTACGTGATCTTGTCGAATCTAAAAAATCTGAATTTATCGCTGTCTACGGTCGTCGAAGAGTAGGCAAAACCTATCTCATCAAAAATCTTATGAGTTCTTTTCCATGTGTGTTTTTTCATGTGACAGGACTGCAAAAAGGCTCTTCAAAGGAACAGCTAAAAGAGTTTGCAAAGCAAATAGGAAAAACTTTTTACCAAAGCCCCTCCTTGGTTCCCCAAAAGCAATGGGTAGATGCTTTTGAAGATCTCACTGAAGCCATCAATGCAGTGCCAAAAGAAAAAACCGTCGTTCTCTTTTTTGATGAGTTTCCATGGATGGCAACTCCCCGTTCCAAGCTGCTTACTGCCTTGGAATTATATTGGAATCGCTATTGGGTTTTTGATAAACGTGTCAAGCTGATTATCTGCGGGTCTGCCACATCTTGGATTATTGACAATATCATTAATAACAAGGGAGGCCTGCATAACAGAGTGACTCGTACAATCCACCTTAAGCCTTTTTCATTGCATGAAACTGAGAGTTATCTGAAAGAACATCAAATCCATCTCAAGCATCGACAAATTCTTGATCTCTATACAGTGTTGGGTGGGGTTCCTCTATATTGGTCTTTTGTAAGAAAGGGTCTTTCCGCTCATCAATGTATTGATGAACTCTGTTTTCAAAGCGATGGCCCTTTGGTAAAGGAGTTTGAGCGTTTGTTCGAGTCGCTTTTTGAGAACCCAAAGCCATACACAGACCTAATTCGAATCATTGCAAAACATCGTTATGGAGTGGGTCAATCAAAGCTTATCGAAATCTCTAAACTTCCTGATGGCGGAGGTACAGTTCAAAGATTGCATCAACTAGAAGAAGCTGGATTCATTACAGGTCTTGTGCCCTATGGACATAAGGATAGAGGGGTATACTACGTAATTGATGATGAATATAGTCTTTTTTACCTACGTTGGATTGAACCAATTTTAAAGACCATCGCTAAAAAGGCAGTAAATAAAGGATTTTGGCTATCACAATCAAATCAGTCAGCTTGGAAAATTTGGGCAAGCCTAGCATTCGAATCTATTTGTTATAAACATCTCGATCAGATTCGCAAAGCTTTAAATATTGATCCAGGGTCTACTGTAGGGACTTGGCGATATTCTCCGAAAGATGAGCAAGAAGGAACGCAAATTGATCTACTTTTCGACAGACTTGATGGATCGATTACTCTATGCGAGATCAAATGCTCTGACAAGCAGTTTGCAATTGATAAATCCTATTCACAAGATCTCTTAAAAAAAATGGAAATATTTCGGAAGCAAACAAGGACCAAAAAACAGCTTTTTCTCTCTATGATTACTACAATGGGCTTAAAACCGACCATGTATTCTGAGGAATTAGTTGCGAATCAAGCGACTCTTGAAGATCTCTTCAAAGAAATCTAATCAATATTCTCATCTGCTGAAAATCTATCGTTTCTTTGATAGACCCTTTTCCCCAAGCACTTGATACTTCTGAACCCAAAGAATCAGACCTATAAACGTCTGATAACCTTTTCAACTCACAACCTTGCACGCCTCCTTACCCCTCCAAAGATCTTCCAGATCTCATCTGCTTATTCTGTTATTCTTTCACAATAAGTCAGCAACATGCTTACTCGCTAAATTGCTTTTTTACTTACTTACTGTAATCTCGTTCCCTTCTTTCTCCTCAACTCCCCTAACAAAAATCAATGCGACTGGTTCGCTAGAAAGATGTAATTATTTTCTTTCCGTTATGCTTGGCAGCGAACATTTTGGATAAAAACCACACTCCCCTCCCCTACAAATAAAGAATCCAAACCTCACTACAACGTCTGATAACGCACTTGTTCGTTGAAGTGAGCTGCCTTAGTGATTTACTGAGTAAAGATAGCAGCAACACACTCACAAGCGTTTCTGCTTTGTTTCTGTTTTATATACACGATGTGTTGCTATCTCGCTTCTTTACTGTATCGCATTGTCAGTGCTTTGTCGCTTTTCTGTATGCCTGAGTTGCTGTATTTGCCACTCGCTCATTTGCCGAAATGCTATATAGCCACTTATATATTCCGATAAGTTTCTGTCTTTCTGCTTCGACAAACAAGCGAGTTGTTATCGTTTCCATATGCTCTATTTAACAATCAAAATGTTATATACTCGAACAATTGCTAACTTGCTTACTAATTTTTGCAGCGTTACAGCATGTTGTTGACAGAATAACTTGCTATATGGCTATGTAGAGAGGTGAAAGGAGTACCCATGAAGAAACCTGTTGTCGTATCTGTCATGAATCACAAGGGAGGGGTTGGCAAAACTGCGACTGTTGTAAATCTTGCTGCTGGCTTAGCGCGCTTGAAAAAGAAGGTGCTGGCTATTGATTTAGACACGCAGATGAACCTGACCCACAGCCTGATAGGGGATTTACCTGAAGACGCTCAGTGCATTTCAGACGCAGTGACAAGAGACAACGTATCTTTAAAGCAGATCATCAGAGAAACCCCAATTGAAGGGCTCGATATTGCTCCTTCGGGGGAATCTATGGTTAACCTTGAGCTAGAGCTGCAATCTGTCATTGGCAGGGAAAATCGGCTAAAGAAGGCCATCTCTACTTTAGACAGTCAAAAGTATGATTTTATCTTAATTGATAATGCTCCTCATATAGGTCTAGCTACGATTAACAGCTTGATTGCAAGCCAATATTTTTTAGTCCCTGTCAGCGCTGAATACCTACCCTTGGTTGGCCTTAAATACCTTTTAAAAAATGTGGATAGGATTCGAACCGAACATCCAACTATTCAAAACCTTGGCTTCCTTTTGACGATGGTGGATCGACGGGAAAGCATCTCTACTGATGTCGAGAATATTTTACGAGAGACCTTCGAGAGAGACGTTTTCAAGAGTATTGTCAGAGTCAACACTAAACTGAAGGCATGTCCTCAGCGTAAACAGTCAATTTTTGATGCTGAGCCCCCAAGCGGGAAGGGACATACTGACTATATGAACGTCACGAAAGAATTTTTAAAGCGAGTGGAGAAACTCAATGGCAATTGACCAGCAAGAAGCGAAAAAATCCTTATTTGGCAACTTCCAAAAACTAAAAAAGGATGTGCAGGAAAAGAAGGTAAGCAACAAAGCAAGTCAGCAAGTCAGCAACTTAGCTTCTTCGAATGAGATTGAAAAAATAGAGACGCCTTTGCCCTCAGTACAGGTCTCTGAGAAGGCAACAGTTTCAAACCCAGCTCCTTTAGCTCAGTCAGTCAAGAGCGATAACCTTGAACGGTTTTTTGTTAGGATGACTTGCGAGCAAAGGGATGTAATGGACAGCGTCTCTAAAAAGCTGATGAGGTTTAGACCAAAGCCTCGCGAGCATGAAGGGGAGCGCGAAAGGATTACTGCGAATTGCATATTGAGGGCATTAGTAGAGAACTTCATGGAAAGGTACCAAGCTTTGGAAATGAAAGCGATCATGACAGAAAGAGATCTGTATGAGTGGGTAGGTCAGTTATTCCGTGACTAATTGGTCCCTGCTCGCCAAAATGCGTGAGGGGATTAGCTATAATGCTAATGTTGCAAGTTGCTAACTTGCTTATTTAGCAAACTAGCAAATAACTTGGAGGTGGTTTTGAAAGGGGAAACGATGGATGCCGCTCTAGAAAGCAGGGGGGTGCTGCACTCTCGAGAATCTGAAATGATTGTTCTCGGGTGCATGCTCAGTAGCACCAAAGGTTTCAAGATTGGATGTGAATCGCTAGACGATTCTAATTTTTATCAGACGGAACATAGGGTTATTTTCCAGGCATTGAAATCGGTATTTCAACAAGGAAAGCCGAGCGACCTTCATCTCGTTTCAGAAGAGTTAAAGCGTCAGGATAGATTAAGTTCAGTTGGGGGAGTAGCCTATCTGACCACACTGGCTCAATATGCCGGCACCTCTAGCAACATAGGGGAGTACTGCGATGAACTTAAGAAGTATTCAGCCTCAAGAGCCCTCTTACACCTCTCAAGAAAAATCGAATCCTCGGTTGCTCACGAGGATCCTCTCGCTGTTATTCTGGAGGCACAGGAGCAAATCAGAAGCATTGAAAAGAACCGTTGTAACAAAGAACGGTTTTCAATCCGCTTTATCGACCAATTCGAGAACAATTTCCTAGTTGTAGACCCTCCCAAAAAAAGGATGCTCCTCGAATATTATAAAGACGGCAAGCCCACAGGTTTCCTTCCCAAGGGCATTGTTGCAATGTTAGTAGGCGCTGGAGGGGTTGGAAAAACACACTTTCTCTCACAGCTTGCTATCTCGATTGCTACAGGAACTCCTTTTTTAGATGTCTTTACAACCACAGATCAGTTGGGCTCTACAAAATCGGGGAGTGTCTTCTTAGGTCTCGGAGAGAACCAGTACGATGACATCCATAGAGTACTTTTCAAGTCAGCAAAAGGGCTGAGAAAACGGTCTCCGGATTTACTTCAAGACAACATCCTCTTTAAAGCCAGTAAGCAAATCGCCCCTTTCTCCTTTTGCGGGCAGCAAGCGGCCTTCATCGAGAACGGGAGACCTAGCGTCTACTTCCGAGAGCTTAAGCTTCGCCTAATAGATGGAGCCCCGCCGCAGGGCTGGTCTCTCATTATTTTAGATCCTGTCTCAAGATTACTCGGCGCTGACGCCGAGATCGATAATGCTGCTGCAACTCAATTCATCGCACTCTTAGAAGAGTTAACCATCGACCTTCCCGGTAATCCTACAGTTCTTTTTGCTCACCATGTCAATAAGTCTGCCCTCCAGAGCGGCAGTCAGCAAAACCAAGCAGCAGCCAGGGGATCCTCGGCATTGACAGATGGGGTGAGATGGCAAGTGAACTTATCAAAAGTTATCGATCCAAACATTCCTTCCAAGGAAATGGCTCTATTGAAAATGACAAAATCGAACTTTACTGCTATTCCCGATGAAATCAGACTGAAAAAAGACCTTGAGGGGTATTTAGAAGTCGAAGTCCAGGCCTCGCCCGCTGGTCCTAAGGAATCCCCAAAAAGGTTTATAAGCAAAGCCCATGAAGAAAACTCCTAAAACACCCAAATCTACACATCCTTCTAAGTCTTTAGAAGTCAGTTGGTCATCCCGTGAACTAGATGTTTGGGTTGAATATGGAATGGTTCCAAAATCGCTTTTAGACCCCTCTAAATCCTCGGAATTGAGCGTTTTTATCAGCCAACACCTGGAAATGCTTCGCAAGTTCTTTCAATCCCAAAACGACAACAATTTTGAAATTGATCTACCGCCTCTTCAAGACGTGGAGCAAACCTATGAGCTCAGAGTGGTTGATAAACGCACTGGCGAGGTCGTACAGGTCCTTCAAAAGGTTGCGGACTTCCAACTATGTGATGGCATTTCATTTCGAGTGAAAGCTGACGAACTCGAAAATTGGGAAAGGGAAACCTCAGAGGCAAAAAAGCTAACCAAAGAGCAGAGCGAAAACCTAAAATCGATCCTAGCTAAAATTGGGCCTGACCGGGCTTTGACCCGTAAAGAAATAGCGACCATCTTGGAAGAAATCCGTAAGCCAAGAAAGAAGGGGTCGTTTCGGCAATCAGGTCACTTTGTCGACCAAAAGTTGAAGTACACGGTCCCTAAAGACGGTCAGCCAAGCTTATTTGATCTTGTAAGCGAAGAAACTAAGGAAAAAATCATTCATAGCGGTCTTGAGGTTAGGACTCAAGGGATCCGGCTTACCCCTCCTCAGGATAAGTTGATGAACGCCATTCTTAAGCTTCTCCAAGAGAAAAGCGAGCGACGCGACCAATTTTCGGAAAGGTTCTATTCTGGGAATGCGGGCACTGAGCTTGTCCCTTATGGCGGGAATAATCAAAGCGCAAGTGCTCCCGTTTTGAGGATTTTCCCTTCAGAACTTTATAGAGCTTACATGGACTCCGACGAATATTCAGGAGCCGACATCAAGTTTATCAAAACAGTTCTACAAGACACTCAACATCAGAAATTTTTGGTTATTTACGAAAGAAAATACCATATCCTTAACAAGGGTGTGAAAGAACTTTTAACAGATAGAATCGAGAATTTTCAGAGCCTTTTTGAAATTGTGAGCTTTTTTGAGGGGCTCACGGAGCAGGAAAAGGCACAGCTTGATTCAGGGAACCAAGAAGTGAGGGAGAGACGAGGGGAGTTGGTTATCAGACTTAACCCCCTTTTAAGGGATCAGATCGATTCCAAATATGTCGATTACCCTGAAGACATCAACCGAAGGACCGTCATTGCCGCTGGAGGCCATAGGCATGTCACAGAAAGTGTTATTGCCCTCCGCGATTGGATGTTGAGAGAGTTAAGTGCTAAGAGGGAAACCGCAGAGATAAACGAGGAAAATTTACCCTACCTCCTAAAGCTCGACTCTTATCTAAAAGAAAAAAGGAAATCCCGAGTCCAATCTCGTGTAGAGTCTGCTATTCAGGCCGTTAAAAACTTAGGCCTAGTCTCTTCCGTAGAGAAGGTAGTAGGGGCAAGCGGGCAACCTAAATACATCTTTCACATCAACCCTCAATTTGAGTGAGAGGAGAATCTGCCGTTATCCTTGGCAGCGACAACCGTTATACTTGGCAGAAACACAGCGTTTCACCAAAAAATTCACCGTTATGCTTGGCAGCATGAACCGTTATACTTGGCAGCCCCATCCATTCCGAAGCCTTCCAAAATAGGTCGATCATATCTAAAGCCCGAACAGCTTCTAACCAACAAGGTGCTTCAACGCAATCGAACATCCCTTAAATACCGTTATGCTTGGCAGTGGATTGCCTGACTTAGCATAAATCTCACCGTTATACTTGGCAGACGATCTTTAATTGATTCCCAGTTTGGCTTTCGGTTTTTCATTTTCAGCCAATCAAAAGCAAGTTCTCAGCAATTTGTCGCAAAGCAATCTGCTTACAACCGAACGTAGTACCGTTATACTTGGCAGCCACAACCGTTATACTTGGCAGGCTCGTTGGCAATTCAACTAATGATTTACCGTTATGCTTGGCAAAATTACCGTTATGCTTGGCAGGGGACCTCTAATTGCCCCATGTCGTCTTTTGACTTCGCCATATTTTGTCGCCAAAAGCCTGAAGGTGACGATTTGCCTCAAGGCAAGGCAGTGCCGTTATACTTGGCAGCGACAACCGTTATGCTTGGCAATCATCGAGCAATTAAACGAATGATTTACCGTTATGCTTGGCAAGCCTGCTGTTATACTTGGCAGTAGATGACGATCAGAACTTCCAAATTTCCCCTTAAGAGCTTTGCTCAAGGATTTGTCACGGGTTGACCTCGCTCAAGCTTCATTTGTCATAAATACCGTTATACTTGGCAGAATTTGCCGTTATGCTTGGCAGAAAAAACCGTTATGCTTGGCATGAAATGCCGTTATGCTTGGCAGTATTTTCGTTATACTAGGCAGCTTTTCCTCAGCTAAAAACATGTCGGGAGATATTATGAGATCTCATGAGATTTATAAGATCTCATGAGAGCGGGAATAGCCCTTCCGCTTTTTTAGCGGAAGGACTTTCCCTTTAGGTTTTTTTTGAAATGCCCCGCCGTTAAGCATCGGAAGCTTGTATTCAATGTGATTTTACGGCCAATGAGCTTCGTACCTGAGCAAACATCCCTAGAATTGATTTAAACAGCCTTGGTTTGAGGTCTTCCTTGTTTAATCGAAGATCGTTGAAATTAGGCATAACCTAAAGCGTTTTTATTCGAACATTAACTCATTCAGCTATCCGAAGGATGGCTCAAGTTATGAGCCAAATAAGAAGCCCCTAAATCGAAAGGATCACCGACTTTTTGTCGCACGGACTAAATCTGAAGGACGGCTGGCCAAGATAGTTTCCTCTGCCAGCACCATAATGACGGAAAGGAAAAGGAAGCCCAAGAAAAGCATTGCGTTGATAGCTGAAGTTGGTAGTCCAAAGATGGAAAATTCGATCTTGGCACAGCCTGGTTTAGTCTTGAAGATCGCCGCCTTGAAAGCGCTGACTGTTTCAACCTTTGTAAGCGAGCAGGGATCTTCAACTAGATGAAACTGAATGGCGGTGTGATATGAAGAAAGACAAATTCCTAGACACGACACAACGGCGATCAATATCCACACCAATCTTCTCTGTGTCTTAAAGAAGAGTCGAAATGCAACTAACCCGATTGCTAAAGCATAGGGGATCCTCTGCAATTTGCAAAAAGTACAGGGCTTTATTTCGGCCATGTATTCAACAAAAAACGATGCCGCCAAAACAACTGCAGAAATACAAGCTAAGAAAATGGCAACGAAGCTCGGACTTAGTTTAAAGATTCGAGAATGCATTCATGTCCCTTCAGCATTTCGCTTAGGTTTTCCTTTAGCCCAAACCCGTAGTATTCTCCTCTGAATTTATTCCACTTAAACCCATTCTGTTTTAGGATTTCCTTTGCTTCTTTATTTGGAGGAGATTTGAACGAAATAGTGATCTGTTGCTTTTGTTGGGATTCTTTTTGATTTCTTTTAGACTTCTCTTCCCATTCAGATATGTTTTTTGCATTATTTATTTTTTCTGAAATTTCCAAAAGGGCACCGAAAAGGGCTTCTTTGCTAATGTGTGAAATTCCGGCCTTTATGATTAGATTTCCGAAATCAGAAGATTTCATTCTTATGGCCCGTTTTTCCTTCATCTTAATAGCTTTTTCTTGGGCCTTAAGCTTTTTCTTTTTTTCTTCGATGACAGCAAACTTTTTCTCAAGACTTTCCATTCAATCACCAGATCCAGTATCAAAACGTCAATTTATCTTACCAAACCTATAGGAGTCAACTTATCACACAAAAACGAAAAATTCAGACATAAACCCTGAAGATACGAGACGCCACCAGAAATTAGATATACGCAATATGCATCACTGTCGTGATGCTGATTCGAGAACTCGAATCTTGTTTGCAAATATTTCAATAAGCAGCACAATGAAATAAAACTATTCATATGGCCATAGGTTTCGCCAGATTTTCATTTGTTAAAAGATCTGAAGGAAAAACAAGTTGTCACAAGTCTGCATATAATTCACGCAGTCGAATATTTTTCGATGGGAATGGTTTTCAACCATCCCGGGTATATGATTTCTCTTCAAGAGGTCAACCTGCATATCATGAAATTCTTCTTCCCGATCACGCTGATAACAAACACTCCCATTTAGAATTCCTCTGGAATTCCGTTGAGAAAGCCGAAAAGCGCAAAGATGCTCAGGTTGCTTTCGAAATGGTTCTGGCACTTCCCGATGATGATGTTGTGTCACTTGAAGACAAAATTCATCTTGTTAAAACCTTTATTAAAAGCAATTTCGTAAAGCAGGGATTTGGAGCTCAAATTGATATTCATTACCCTGGAGAAAACAATAAATTTTCGGCAGATACCCTTGAAAAAGAAGATGACCAGCACAATTGGCATGTTCATGTTTTAGCGACCCCTCGCCGTTTTAATGAAAAGGGGGATGGGTTCGATAAAAGTAAGCCAAGAGATGTCATGCCCATCGTTAGGAATGGGATTGTTGTTTCTGGAACCAATTGGGGAAAGCTATGGACCCAACATCAAAACGATTTCTTCGAAGAAAAAGGGATTGATTTAAGAGTTGACCCCACCGGTGTTGTCGCTCAAGTTCATTTAGGCCCCCGTAGGTTAAGAGGGGAGAGGATGTATCCAGAGATCGCCCTCAATGACCAAAAAATTGAAGAAGGTAAAGAGCTAGCTAAGAATCCGCTTCAAATTTTGCAGAAGCTCACCGAAACTAAAAGCGTTTTTACTTCTGAGGATCTAGAGCAGTTCATTCAAAAGTACATCTCTTCTCAGGAAGCTGAAAAAATTAGAGATGAATTTTGGAAGAATTCACAGATTGTTCAACTCCTGGATAAACAATCTCATACCTTCTTGCAGAAATTCAGCACTCTAGAGGTCTTAGATGAAGAAAGAAAAGTTATCAGACTTTCTAGCAAGATCCATCAACGTCCTCAATCAGCACCTCTAAAAGCCGAAGAGTTTGAAAGGCTAACCTCTAAACTCACTGCTGAGCAAAAGAAGGCCTTTCGTGAGATTGCTTCAGGACCCTCGTTGGCTTGTATAGAAGGGCATGCTGGAACGGGTAAAAGTTTTCTTTTGACCGCTTTAAAGGATCACTATGAGGAGCGGGGATTCAAGGTAAGGGCTTTCGGCCCTGACAATGCTACTGTCAATGTCCTTAAAGAAAAGGGGTTTGTGGAGGTTGTAAACGTCCACCGCTTTCTATTTCAAAAGTTCTTTTCAAAAATGAATGGGGATATTGGGAAAGAGGTCTGGTTTCTTGATGAAGCTGGAAAGATGGGTAACAGACCTCTTTTGGAGCTCTTAAAGGTTGCTGAAAAGAATCACGTTCAAGTCGTTCTTTCAGGGAATTCGGCCCAGCTCCCTTCAGTAGACAGAGGGGGAATGTTCAAAGAGCTTTGTCAAAGATTCGGCTATCAATTTTTAGGAGATGTCCAAAGACAAAAATTTGATCATCAAAGAGAAATCGCCCAAAGATTGGCAAGGGGGGAGATTTCTTCCGCTATTGACAAAATCTCATCAACTGGCGGCTTCGTATGGTTCAACGAGAAGGAAAGCGCTCTAATTGCTACTTTTGAAAAATGGGCAAAAGATAGAGTCCATCATCCCTATTCCAATAGCCTCATGATTGCTCACACAAACCATGAGGTCATGCAGCTCAATGAGCTCGTTCATCATTATAGGAAATCGTTAAACGAGTTAGAAGATCAGGAGTTTGAATGCGAAAATTCTTTTGGAAAATTCTCCGTTAGCACTGGAGATATCCTCGAGTTTAGAAAAAACGATAATTCGATTGGCGTTTCCAACGGATTGACAGGAGTATTGGCGAGTGTTAGCGATCAAAAATTTGAGGTTTTAATCAACCAAAACGGAAAGGAAAGAAAGATCTCTTTTGATCCAAAGGAATACACTTCTTTCCATCTTGGATATTCGACAACATATTACCGCTCACAAGGAAGAACGGTAGATAGAGCTTATGTTGTCTACAGCCCCCATATGAATAGAGAGCTCTTCTATGTGGGCTTAACCCGGCATGTACGAAATGCTACCTGCTTTGTCGCTAGAACCGATGCTAGCTGCCTAGCAAGGCTTAAGGTCCAAGCTGTCAGGTCATCCTACAAGGAAACAACTCTTAGTTACACAACGCAAGCTGAGCTGGATTATCTTTCGTCCAAGAAGAGTGAGATCGATTATCTCACTCAACTAGACACCTCTGAGTCTGTCTTAGATAGGATCAAAGGTGGGGGCATCAAAAGTTGGAATTTCCTCCGCGACTATGTTTCTCAATATGTTGAGAAAGTCACTGATAGAAGACCTGATTCAGACTTCTATTCAGTGCCCTATCAAGAGGTGGGGAAGGGGCGTGTTGTCGAAATCAAACAAAAAAGCCTGGTCGAGGAAGGGGACAAGCTAGTAGAGCTTCCAAAACAACCAGAAGAAACCATACCTGGAAAAGCTGCCAATCGGGGAACGTCAAGTTCTAAACCTCTTTCAAACAGGCTATCTTCTGAAGAAAGGGCCCTTATTGATTCCTATTTTGAGAAAGTTGGTGTGACATCTGCTTTGCATCAGGTTGTTCATTCGGAGGCTATCAGCCGAAATTGTCCAGAAACTCTAACTCCGAGTTTTGCCGAGTTGAAAAAGGCATACAAGAGTCGAGATGAAGCTGCCCTTAACCTATACCAATCAGCTAATCGAGAGAATTTGAAGAAATCGCTGGGAGAAAAATCCTACAGCATTTTGAAAGAACAGGCCGAGAAGCAGCTTTCTTTTTCTCACCCCAAAGATAACTTGGAAGAAAAGCTTAAGGAAAATTTAGAGCCTTTACTTTTGACTCTTTTCCCTGAGGGTCCGAGTCGTAAAGATTCGAAAGGTTTCAGGTTCGGGGCAAAGGGTTCCCTTGCTGTTTCCTGTGTTGGAGAAAAAAAGGGCCTCTTTTTTGACTTTGAATCAGGAGAGGGGGGAAACCTCCTAAAGTTAATCCAGAACAGAAGAGGGTCCAACAAGGCTGAATCCATCGAATGGGCCAGGAACTTTTTGGATCAGCCAACTATAGGCATTCCATCACAGTTTTCTCTAAAAAGCTTTAATCGTTCGAAAAGCGATGATTGGGTGAGCCTCTCTCCTCCAGATGAGTTTAGGATCCCCTCATTAAAAGAACTTTCTAAGGCCTTAGATGAACGCTATAAGATAGCTTTATTGCATCCCTATAGAGACGAGAATGGGAAACTCCTTTTTTATAATTTGAGATTGCAGGAGAAGGACGAACCAAATCGGAAAATTGTAGTTCCTTTGAGTTATGGCTATTGGAGGCATAGCTCTGAGAAACCAGGGTGGAATTTGAAAAAATTCCAAACAGCAACTGATAAAGCCCCTCTCTATAATCATCATCTTCTTCTTCAGAGACCAAAACACCCTGTTTTAATTGTCGAAGGGGAAAAAGCTGCCGATGCCGGAGAAAAGCTCTTTTCCCAAAAATATGTAACCTTGAGTTGGTTCGGTGGAGCAGGTTCCGCTAAAAATGCAGACTGGAGACCTCTTTTTGGGAGAGAGGTTGTAATCTGGCCTGATAATGACCCCGCCGGCTTTAAAGCCGCGGAAGACCTTGTTTTTTGCTTAAAGCAAGTTGGAATTGGATCGTTACGTGTTGTCGACAGGGAGCTTTTATCCAGGGATTTCCCTGAAAAATGGGACATTGCGGATCCAATTCCAAAAGGAAAATCCAAGCAGGATCTTGAGGATTTGCTTTTAAGAGCAGAAAATAGGGCGATTCCGTTAGAGAGGCTTTTAGTTTTACGAGAATCCCTCGGGATTACACCAAAAGATCCTCTTACTCCTCAGCATCTTAACGAAGTTCTTTGGCGTGTTGATGAGCGTATGAGGCCTTCTCTTGCAAAGCAATTTGGTTCCAAAACCTGGGAAATAGAAAATGCGGTTTTAGAAGAAGTCTCTTCCATTCTGAGGAGTCGAGACGGCTTCAATAAAGAGATAGTGAAGATGGCGCAGGGAAACGACATTCATCTAGAGGCTGTATTTTCTGCTCTTCTGTATAGAGCTAAAACAGGGGAAATACCATCTCGGGGATCTTTGGAGGTTCTTACTTCCAGTGCAGATGCATATCGAGGGTCAAACAAGGGTCTCACGCTCGAAGATAAAGCGGATAACCTGTCACTGGAACAACAAAAAAGTATAGGTAAGCAAATGGATGGCAAAGAGAAATAGATGAGGGTGCTAGCAAGAAAGTGTATTTTGTTGGATAGTTGTGGATCAAAAATTTAAGTGATATATCAAGGATGAGCATGCCTGAGATTAGCAGGTTTTTAGGGGTCATAATAAGAATGTTCTTTGTGGGATCCGAACACAATCCGCCGCACTTTCATGCTTATTATGGAGATCATTCGGCTGCGTTCGCAATTGACACACTTGAAGTTATAAAAGGAAGTCTTCCACCAAGGATAAAAGGGCTGGTTGTCGAGTGGGCTGAAATGCATAAGCAAGAGTTAAAGAAAAACTGGGAACTCTTGAAGAAAGACAAATTTAATAAAATTGAACCTTTGGTTTAGCTATGAGAGTCAAAAAGGCGGAATACGTTAAGGATTATAAAGTTAAGTTGCTCTTTAGCGATGGAATTACAAAGGTTGTGGACTTTAAACATTTTTTGAACAGCACAAGGAAGCTCATTGCTCCTTTAATCAAAGAAGATTACTTTAAAAGTTTTTTTGTTGATGAGATAACAATATGCTGGCCTAATGGTCTAGACTTTAGCCCAGACGTTCTTTATGAGATTGGAAAAGAAATCCCAACTAAAAAGCAGCAACCAAAAACAAAAATAAGACCAATTAGAAAATCAACTATTGGAACAACAAAAAAATATAAGTAAACAAATGGATGGCAAAGAGAAATAGATTTGTGGTGACAAGTTAAGGTATAAAAAGGTGGAGAAGAGCACTTAGCTATCATTTTAAAGAAGCCCCAATCATTAATCGATCTAATTTATGTTTAATAATCGAGTAGCTTGTTTTGATGAAACCAGAAGCATTGTTAAAATTAAAACTCCCGGAAAATGTTTTAATTCAAGATGTTAAGCATATACCTGAAGGTGAAACAAATGATGTTTATTTTTGCCGAGCTGTTTTAGATGGAAAATCTGTAAATTTTTTCCTAAAAATAAATAAAAATCAGAAGATTGACCTTAAGAATGAGGATAATGTACTTCAGGCTTTGCAACTTTATGATTTTCCTGTTCCACGCGTTTTGTTTTCTTGCCACAACACAGTCTCATTCATAGCTCTAGAAGAGATTCGAGGTACCCTTCTACGGGATTTAATAGATCCAAGAAGGAAAAAGTATGATCCTTGTAATTTGCAATTTTATCTGTTTGAATATGGCAAGTGGTTAGCCATTATTCACAAACTACCCTTAAAATGGCACCAACAGAAACCCAAAGCTTTATCAATTTATAGGAGAAGAAACAGAGAGTGATTCAAGATTTAAAAAATTAGTTTTTTGGTTAGATACTCACAAACCCGAAAAATTTGAAAATGTTTTTGTTCACGGTGACTACAACACTGCCAGTCTACTTATTGATGGAAAAGAAATAACAGGAATTATTGATTGGGAATTTGCAGGTGAAGGTTGGAAAGAATATGATATTGCATGGGCGCTACGAGCACGGCAACATTTTCTAAATTCTCCGGAGGAACGAGATATAATACTTCAAGGCTATTCTAGCGTTGGCACTTACAATCCTATCTCCTTAAAGTGGTGCGAAGTCATTAACTATCTTCATTTTGCCTATTGGTTTAAAAAAGCAGATGCACAGTATATGAACTTTGCGCTTCGCAAAGGAGAGCAGTTGGTAGACAGTATTTTCTAATTGATTGGGCCCGGCTCCAATCATTGTTTAATGTGACGTTAATTCGGATCTGGAGAAGTGATTCGGTTCGAATCCCCCTTACCCTTATTCTCTATCATGTACATGTAGAGACGCTCCGTTGCCCGAACATCGTCCTCATTGTAGTTGATAATGTCTTCTAGGATTTCGCTATTGCCTGTCTCAAGCCACTCTTCGTACCAGAAGACGCTTTGTCCGCCCCCTGCCTTCTGATGACGCCACTTAAAATTCAGAAAGCTCGATTTTGCAATGTCCTTAATTGAGTAAAAATAGAGGGGAAAAATAATCGACTTCTCTATTGATTTTTGTAAATCAATGAGTTTGCTTTGAAATCGTTCTAGAGCAGGGGAGTCTCCATATTCTTCTGCTAATGACTTCAGATGGGCTTTCTCGTAGTTGGCGTAGTGATAGACTGAATATTCTTCGGGCAAGCAGGCTATCCATTCCAGAAAGGCTTGCCACAAGGCCTCTTCTTCTTCAGGTTGCTTCGCTAGGAAATAGACGAGGTATTTCCCATCCTCGAAAAATCGTACGTTTTGAGCCTTTGCGAACAGGTGCACCGAGTCGCCGCTAACCAAGATGCCGAATAAGTAATCAACATCGAGAAGAGGATCGCCCTCAATGTCGAAATAAAGCTTTAAAGGGGTTTCAGGCAGCTCATTCATTTCGCCGATGACTATGACCCGCTTTTCAAGAAGCGCTTTGGCTTGAAGTTGAGCTTTTTGCAAGGTTTCGGGTGAAGCATAGGGAATTTTTGGGAGTATGGTCAGATTAGCAGCAGCCATCTCTTGCAATGTCCGAATCCCCTCTTTTCTTAAGGCGCCCAGGCTCCTTGAATCGAGTCTATAAATCAAAGCGACATCATGCCTCTCTTCAGCCTCCTCCAGTGCTACTTTGAACCATGGACTATCTTTTGATTTGCTTGTTATTGTGATATCAGGTTTTTCACCCTTCATCACCTTCACAATTTGCTCAATGAGAGATTGAGTTTTAGAAAGATCCCCCACATCGAGTGATAAAGGTAATCTAGAATGGTGGCGATTGATGATTCCCACATCTTTGGGAAAGTATCCCTGTAGCTTCTCAAGGATAATGGAATAAAAGGCGAGCTGGTGCTTATGGAGCGTTTTTGTCTTCGATGACCATTTGATCTCAATCGGGGCGTAATACCAACTGCCAAAAGAGGACGTCCCATCCCTTTTTTCCAGCAAATCAGGTCGGCCGCGGTAGATGATTCCTTCATGCTCAATTTGGATGCATCCTTGATAGATAAACTCCACACCTTCCTGCATCAATTTGAGAGTTGGTTCGATGGCTTCTTCGGCTTTTACGGCCTCTACTTTTGAAACCTCCAATCCAGCAATGTATTCATCTTCATGCAGTACTCCACTCTCCATAAGCTTGAGAGTAAACTCTGAAATTTCTTCTTTCTTAGATTGGTCGCCAAAGAGATCGTACCAAATCCAAAGAGGTTGGGTGCCATACTTAAAAAAGTGGCTGGGGGTCAAAATCAGAGGGGATGCAGCGTGTAATTTAGGCTTGATTGTGCTCGACATTGTCTTCATATGTCATACTAAAGATTTTATTTTCATAAAACGATTTATTAAAAATTTGTCTTTTCATTAATTCTTCTAAAAAATCCCACCCTGATTTCCATTCTTTCTATGGCGTTTAAAAATACAAAAATAAATTGTAACAATTGAATAAAAAAACAAGATAGTTAAACAAATTATTCTAGATCTTATCAACTCACTTTGTTACGATGGTCAGCCGAGTCGATCAGAATAAAGTCAGAGCGAATGTGTGTGACAAATTGCTAAGATCTCCTGACATAAAGAAGGAACTTATGTTCGAACAAACTTTCAAAAACATTGATGATGTCCTTTGGAAAGATGCGGGTTGCACTAGTGAACTGGATTACACCGAGCAGACCTCATGGCTCCTATTTCTGAAATATCTAGACGCGCTAGAGCACGACAAGGCCATGGAGGCCGAGCTAAGTGGGAAGACATATACCCACATTCTCGAAAAGCCCTATCGGTGGGAAAGCTGGGCCACACCTAAAAGCATTGACGGAAAGATCGACCACAAGGTCGCTTTGACCGGCGATGACCTGCTGGCCTTCGTTAATCTGAAGCTCTTCCCCTACTTGCAGAGCTTCAAAGCCAAAGCATCCAACCCGAATACCATCGAATACAAGATCGGCGAGATTTTCGGTGAGATCAAAAACAAGATTTCCAGCGGCTACACTCTACGAGAAATCATTGACCGCATAGACGAGCTACGCTTCCGCTCGCAGACTGAAAAGCATGAGCTCTCCCACCTCTACGAAGCAAAGATCAAAAACATGGGCAACGCTGGGCGCAACGGTGGCGAGTATTACACCCCGCGTCCACTGATCCGCGCCATTATACAGGTGGTACAACCAAAAATTGGCGAAACAATCTATGACGGTGCGGTCGGCTCAGCGGGCTTTTTGTGCGAGGCGTTTGATTACTTGAAGTCAAAGGGCAATCTCACCACAAAGGACCTCACCACGCTTCAAACCTGTACCTTCTACGGCAAGGAAAAGAAGTCCCTTGCCTATGTCATTGCAATCATGAACATGATCCTGCATGGCATCGAGGCCCCGAACATTTTGCACACCAATACCCTTTCTGAAAACCTCGCGGACATCCAGGAAAAAGACCGCGTTGGCGTAATCCTGGCAAATCCCCCCTTCGGGGGTAAGGAGCGGAATGAAGTTCAGCAGAACTTCCCTATCCGCACCAGCGAAACGGCCTTTCTCTTCCTCCAACATTTCATCAAGATGCTCAAGGCTGGTGGACGGGCAGGTGTGGTTATCAAAAATACCTTTCTTTCCAACACAGACAGCGCCGCGGTGAGCCTGCGCAAGCTCCTGCTGGAGACCTGTAATCTGCACACAGTGCTCGACTGCCCTAGTGGTACCTTCCAGGGAGCTGGAGTAAAGACCGTGGTGCTCTTCTTTGAGAAGGGCACTAAAACACGCAAAATTTGGTACTACCAACTCGATCCCGGTCGCAACCTCGGCAAGACCAACCCACTAAACGACGCTGATCTCACCGAATTCATTGAATTGCAGAAAACTTTTGCTGATTCACCTAAGTCCTGGTGCGTGGATGTCAACTTCGTTGATCAGCGCACCTCCGATCTCTCTGTCAAGAATCCAAATAGCGGCGCGATAGCGGTGCACCGCAGCCCGATTGAGATTATTGAAGAGATCGCCACGCTTGACGCCGCGAGCACCGAGGTACTGGCCTGCATCCGGAGGTTGTTGTGAAAAAGGGATGGAAAACAGAGAAACTCGGCGATGTCTGCGACCTATTAAATCGTGGCATCTCGCCAAAATATATCAATGAGGGTGGCATTTGTGTGCTCAACCAAAAGTGCGTTCGCGACCATCAGATTAACTACGAATCTTCCCGGAGGCATGATTTTGCAGCAAAGAAGGTTAACAAGGGACGTTTCATTCAATTGGGTGATGTCTTAGTCAACTCGACAGGTACCGGTACACTCGGCCGTGTCGCACAAGTCCGCCAAGATCCACCTGAACCAACCACGGTTGATTCGCACCTCACGATAGTTAGGCCTAAGGCGGGAATGTTTCACCTCGATTTCTTCGGCTATATGTTGGTTATGATCGAAGATGCCATCAAAGAAGCTGGTGAAGGTTGCGGAGGCCAAACCGAACTTGCGCGCGCGGTCTTAGCGGAAAAATTCTTTGTAACTTTTCCAGAATTACACTCCGAACAACAGCATATCGTCGGCGTACTTGATGAAGCGCTTGAGGGTATCGCCACCGCTACAGCCAACGCCGAAAAGAACCTTCAAAACGCCCGAGCCCTCTTCGAAAGCCACCTCAACGCTGTTTTCACCCAGCGCGATGTTGAATGGGTGGAGACAACGCTAGAGAATGTTCTATCTATCCAGCCTCGTAACGGATGGTCCCCTCCTGCTGCAAACCACTCTGACGCGGGTGTTCCCGTGCTCACCCTTTCTTCAGTGACTGGATTTCAATTTCGTGTCGATAAAATCAAGTACACAGGAGCCAAGACAGATCCGCGTCGTCACTATTGGGTGAAGAACGGTGACCTTCTGATTACTCGAAGCAACACACCAGAACTGGTTGGTCATGTTGCCATTGCCACAGGTATCACGAGGCCAACAATTTATCCCGACCTCATCATGCGTATGACTGCCGCACCGGATCGAGTGCTGACAGAGTTTCTTTATTACCAGATGCGCACTTCTTCATCACGGCTGGAAATCACTGGCAGAGCGCAAGGTGCGAACCCAACAATGAAGAAGATTAGCAAGAACGCAGTTCAATCTCTGCCTATTGCTGTGCCCCCATTATCTCGGCAAAAGGAGATCATCGCCCAACTCGAAGCCCTTTCCAACGAAACCCGCCGTCTTGAAACAATCTACAAGCAGAAACTCGATGCGCTAGAGGAGTTAAAAAAGTCACTGCTGAACCAAGCCTTCATAGGTAACTTATAAAACAGCCATGGATGAAGTAGAACAGCCCATCAACGAAGCCCAAACAAGGGCAGAGCTTATTGACCCAGCGCTGAAGGCAGCGGGTTGGGGCGTTGTCGAAGGCAGCAGGATTCTGCGCGAACATCGTATTACACCGGGACCCATCGTAGGGCATGGTAAGCGCAGCAAAGGGCTTAGCACCGATTACGTTCTAGTTTATCGCAACCGCAAATTGGCGGTTTTGGAAGCCAAGGCATGGGACAAACCGCTTACAGAAGGCGTCGGGCAGGCCAAGGATTATGCGACGAAGCTAGCCGTACGTTTTGCCTATTCCTCTAACGGACAGGGGTTCTACTGCATTGAAATGGAGACAGGAAAGGAAGGCGAAATTCTGCACTTTCCCTCGCCGGACGAACTCTGGAATATGACCTTCTCCGAAGCAAATGCATGGCGCGATCGCTTTGCTTATGTGCCTTTTGAGGAAAAGGGCGGTTCGCATCCATGCCGTTACTATCAGGCTATCGCCGTCGAACGGGTGTTGGAGGCCATTGCAGAAGATCGCCAGCGGATCCTGCTCACGCTGGCTACCGGCACGGGCAAGACATTCATTGCGTTTCAAATCGCGTGGAAACTGTTCTACAGCCGTTGGAACCTGAGCCGCGATCCGATACGTCGACCACGCATCCTCTTTCTCGCCGACCGTAACATCCTTGCTGATCAGGCCTTTAACGCCTTTTCCTCTTACCCTGAGGATGCATTGGTGCGAATCGATCCTAAGGATATCAGTAAACAAGGAAAGGTTCCAAAAAACGGCAGCTTGTTCTTCACGATTTTTCAGACCTTTATGAGCGGGCCAGCCAAGGATGGTCATTCTTCTCCCTATTTCGGGGAGTACCCACCGGACTTCTTTGATTTCATCATCATTGATGAATGCCATCGCGGTGGCGCGAACAACGAGAGCAACTGGCGCGGTATCCTCGAATATTTCTCCCCAGCGGTACAGCTCGGTTTAACTGCTACGCCCAAACGCAAAGATAACGTGGATACCTATGACTACTTCGGCGAGCCGGTCTACGCCTATTCGCTCAAGGAAGGTATCAATGACGGGTTCCTCACGCCATTCAGGGTGAAACGGTTTTCCACGACGCTCGACGAATACATCTATACCCCCGACGACCACTTGATCGAGGGGGAAATCGAAACAGGTAAGCGCTATACAGAGATCGACTTTAACAAAATCATTGAAATCAAGGAGCGTGAAGCCAAACGCGTGAATCTGTTCATGGAGCAGATCAATCAGAACGAGAAGACACTTGTGTTCTGCGCCACACAGGACCACGCCCTGGCAGTACGCGACCTCATCAACCAGATGAAGACGAGCAAAGATCCAAATTACTGCCAACGGGTGACTGCCAACGATGGTGCACTGGGTGAGCAGCACCTGCGCTCTTTTCAGGACAACGAGAAAACCATCCCGACAATCCTTACCACCTCACAGAAGCTCTCGACAGGTGTAGATGCCCGCAACATCCGAAACATAGTTTTCATGCGGCCGATCAACTCCATGATTGAGTTCAAGCAAATCATTGGACGAGGCACACGGCTGTACGATGGAAAAGATTACTTCACGATTTATGACTTTGTGAAGGCACATCATAATTTCCAAGACGAGGAGTGGGATGGTCCGCCGATAGAAGATGACCCATGCTCGAAATGCGCCTCCTGGCCTTGCGAATGCGAAAAGAAGCCTCCTAAACCTTGCTCCGCGTGTGGCAAGAGACCGTGTGAGTGCCCGAAAGAGCCTTGCCCTGCTTGCGGGAAACTGGATTGCATATGCAAAAAGAAGACGAGAACAAAAGTGAAACTCGCCGATGGTAAGGAGCGTACCATCCAGCACATGGTGGATACTACTTTCTGGCATCCCGATGGGACACCGATAACTGCCCAACAGTTTATGGAACTTCTCTTCGGTAAACTGCCGGAGTTCTTCGAGAACGAGGAAGAACTACAAACCAAATGGAGCGAGCCGGATTCGCGGAAGAAGCTCTTGCAGGGGCTCGCCGAGAAAGGCTTTGGCAGTGAGCAACTGGCTGAGATGCAGAAGATCATTGACGCAGAGAAAAGCGATCTTTTCGACGTTCTTGCCTATGTTGCCTATGCCCAGCCAACAGTTACTCGTGAAGAACGCGCAGCAAAAGCCAAGGTTGACATCAGCACCCATTTTAATAGCAAGCAGCAGGGTTTTCTCGACTTTGTGTTATCACACTATGTCAGTGTTGGAGTAGAGGAGTTAGATCAGGAAAAACTGTCTCCCTTATTACAACTCAAGTATCAAACCATTCCCGATGCTATTGCAGAGTTGGGAAGTCCGAAAGAGATTAGCGATGTGTTCTTAGGCTTCCAGAAATACCTGTATATCAGCGAGAGTTCGTCGCATGACGAAAGAGGCCTCGACCCCTCTGATGGCATACCTACCCCGACCTTTAAGAGAAGCGCGGGATATAGGCTAGGTGCCTAAATGCTAGTGACTATGATAAAAATTTTATTACCTTCCATTTCATGGGTGACTATGAAATTAAATGCTTTAGTTGAAAGCATCACTTTCGGTGGCATCCTTGAAGGACTGGCCCACATCGGTGAGTTTTTAACCGGCGCTGCGGCAATTTTGGCTTTTTATTACGCGCGTAAAGCGTTACAGGAATATTGGGTAAAGAAGCAGTCTGAAGCCGCAATATTGGCGTTAAGTAGACTTCGAGCTTGCATTGACGAAATCTTGGACATATCTAACCGAAGGCATGGTTATCAATACCCGTCTTTCCTGCAGGAAATAGCATCTCAAAAGGAAGAACAGCATCATCCGGAAAGGCCCCCTCGATTGATTTCAAGCAAAATGGTTCAATTAAAAAAAGATCTACAGCATCCGATTGCTCAAATTTCTGGAGAGCCTGCTGTAAAATTATTAAATTTAATTAGTGATTTACAACAGTATTGCGTTTCATTGGGAAGTGCCATTTATGCTGATTTAGGTGGAAATACTAAGGAGATTCGACAATCAGCACACATTCAAAACACTCTTCAAAACTACTCAAGTAAATTGCAATCGGTACTTGAGCAAGCAGAAAAAATTCTCATTCCTATTATTGAATCACCCAAAGATCATAAATCTTTGAAATAAAAGAGGCCGGCCCTAGGGGTACGAATTACGGTCAAAATTGCCGACTCTCTTTCCGGCAATTTTCGACCAATTTTGACCGTAATTCGTACCCCTAAGGCGGGCCTGCGATAGTATTATGTGCCTAAGCTGGAAGCTCCCTTCGTAATACTTCAGTAATTTCGACTCATAAAACTTTTTTCCCCATTAAATATTCCTCAAGCTCATTCCCCCAGGGAAGCGTCAATTTTACTTCTTGATTGTTTTTGAAGGTCATCTTGACAAAGCAAGTTCCTTTTTTAAGTCCAATTACTGTTGGCATGAGGTAGTGGATTGAATTTTTTTTAGCTTTACCTTCTCTAAGTTCATGAGCTGATTGGCTTTGGAAATCATACTCTTCGTCATCTTCGAGTCCAGAAGCAGCAATGATGTACGTGGCGGGGAAAGCGTGCAAAAGTTCCCCTTTTACAAGTATCCGGCCATCAGAAGTGCGGGCTTCAATAGGATCGGGTGTGTATGAAAATTCTTTTTTTATTTTACGGTCATTTGTTTCAAAAACAACATTAATCTTTTCTCCTAGTAAGAAACCTAAGGAGCCAATGCTTATGCCACCATCTAATTGGTTCCCCTCAGCAGTGAAAAGCTTCCCATTCTCTTTGAAAACAAATCGATCTCTAAAAAAGCATTCGTTGCTATCAGATGGCTGTAAAGCAGGGCGAAAAACCTTAAACGTGAAAGGAGTATTCACAGGGAAGCCATGCAAGAAAAATACAGCAAATGATCTGCTTCCATAGTCCATATTATGGAGAGGGTGGCTTTTCCCCTCTTTTTCGATTTCTTCAATCGAAGTAAAAACAACTTCAATTTCAGGCTCTTTTCTTTTTGTGTCGTGGTACTTCCTCAAAATATCTTCAGAATGAAGACAAAATGTAAAAGCAAGCGCGAAAGCACTTATTAGATATAATTTGTTAGTCATTTTTTAATTTTATATTAGTATTAATTAATTTTAATTTTGATTTTAGTGATGGGGTATTCGCCCATGAGTTTGATTAAAGCTTGATTTGTCTTGAGCGAATGGATTTTGGTGGGGGAGATGGTGGGAATGTTTCGTTTGTGCATGGATAAATTGACAGAGTCTCTCGACTCGTGAGCTCCATAAGAGATCCCCTCATAGAGTTCTTGTATTTCACTTTCGCCAAATGCCCTGGATATGCGGGCGGCTATTTCTGGATCTTGTTCCGCAAAGGTTATTTTCGTGGCGGTATTACCTATGATGATTTGAGAGACTTCTTTTCCGTAGATATTTTCCAATTGGGCAAGGCTTTGAAGAGAAAGAGCACAGGAGCCTCCATATTTTCTCCCTTCTGTTAGGAGAACTTCCAAGTCTTTGACCTTTTGAAGCGATGAAAGCTCATCGATGATGAACCAGAGGCGTCGTTTGAGATTTTGAGGGGAACTTATTAAAGCCCTAATTGCTGTGGAAACCCAGGCGCTCAGCAGGGGTTGCATGATGGCTCGTTCTCTCGGCATGCATTGAAGAAAGAGCCAAGAATTTGGATGATCTTTTCTCACCCATTCATTAATCGAAAATGGGGATGAAGTGTCTTTTAGGTGTTCCAAGGATTCTAAGAAGGTGGCTGCAACTGACCTGACCGAGCTCGCCGTTTTTTCGGAACTCATGTCCAAATGAGAGGCAGCTTTAGTCCCTGCGAGAAATTGACAGAGAGTGGGTAGATTTTCATAGAGAATCCATCTCGCCGCTTCCGAAACCTTTTCAGAACCACGAAGTTTTTGAAGGATGCTGCTAAATAAAGATCTTGAAGCGGTGCGCCAATAATTCTCTAACTCAGAATGGCTTTGGGGGATGAAGGCCTCGGCTAGGTTGGCAAAATCGTTGCTATTTTCGCATTCTGCCCAGGGACTCCAAGGAGTGCTGATGTTATTAAAAGGATTGAGGATCACATCCTTAGAAGAATCGTAATATCGAGAAACAAACGATCCGGTTGTGTCAACTATGAGAACCTGCTCATTTTTATTTTTGAGCTGGTCTAGAAGGTGATAAAGGCAGTTGGTTTTTCCTGTTCCTGTTCCTCCAGTGATGAGCAGATGCCTTGTTTCCGACCCTTTAACAAGCGGTACAGAGCCGATGGAAATGGGGGAGGCCATTCGGGTCATCTTCAATCGAAGACGAAGCCAAAGGGGGTGAACAACTTTCCTTCCTGAAAGATGTTTTTTTGTCTTCGAATACCTTCCTCTTATGATGAAGAATAAAAAAGCCAAAGCGAGAACGATATTGGAACCAAAGATAGCGCTTTCTGCTGCCTTGAGCGCTTCATCTTTAAAATGAAGAGCAAAGGGTTTGGTCATAGCGATAGCTTTTTTGATGGGAACCTCAATTTCCTTCTTTTGAGAACGAGTATTTGCAGCCTGGTTCCAAAAGCCATTTCCGATAGTGATTGTGTCGTAGTAATTCGAAAGAAAATAGCTTTTTGAAAAGTACCATGTTCCCTCGTAATACATGAGGGGTACAGCTAGCATTTGATAGGAAAAGGTTCCTAAGCCAAAAAGAAGGGAAAGTCCAAATGCTATCTTGACAACTTGACGAAGCATTCTGAATCGGTGGGACAGAATTTGTCCCCCTTCCGTAAGAGTGTGCAGAAGACCCATTATTGTTTATCCTCCTGATCTGCCCAGAAGGGGAGTGAAGGGTTTTGGTATTTGCCCGCTAAGTTTTCTTTCTTAGGAACATTGCCAAGAAGGCGGTCTAAGACAGAGGGAACTTGTTCTTTTTGAGCATTGAGCTGAAGGTCCTTTTCAACCGGATAAGCAAAGCCACCCAGCAAGGTCTCTTTGCCTAAAGTTTTATTCAGCAAGCGCCCTACTTGAGAGGTGTTTTGGCTTTTTTCTGATACCTGAGATTGGATGTTTTCCCGATGGGTCGTTAAATGTCTCCGTGTATCTTCAAGTTTCAGTCCTGTTTCTTGATGACGTTGATTGTGATGAGCTTCAAATTGCTCTTCTTTTTCACGGACAAAGTTGGGGTGAAGGCCGCGGGAAGACAGTTCATTCCTTGCACTCTGTTGTA
>JAGVKY010000159.1 GCA_020050175.1 Parachlamydiales bacterium | reverse complement strand
ATTCTTTAGAGGACCGCATACCCTTTTCTCCTTTTAAGAGAACACGGTAGCAGCTGGCACCTCTTCTTTATAACCTGGGTCCCCCTTGACGCTTACGCTGCTGCTGTTGAGCAAAATAGCGAGCACCCGCTTGCTAATTCGATTATTCTAGGGGCTAAAGAACGTTTAATCAGTTTGCTTAAAGTTGATAACTTTCAATCTTTTACGGGCGGAGGTGTAAGCGGTAAAGTTGAAGATCATGAAGTTTTAGTGGGCAAACCTAGTTTTTTAGAGGAGATGAAAGTTAAAATTAGTGCAGAGCTACTACAGAAGGCGGAAGAACTACAAATGCAAGCTCAAACAGTCATGTTTGTTGCAGTGGATGGAAAAGCTGCTGGTTTAATTACAGTTAGTGATCCTATTAAAAACTCAACACCTAACGCCATACGCGAGATACATAAACTTGGACTAAAAATTATCATGCTTTCGGGAGACAATGAAAATACAGCCCAATCTGTAGCCAAAAGCTTAGGCATTGATGAAACACATGCCAATGTCACACCAAACTACAAACAACAGTTTGTCCTCCAAGCAAAGAACAAGGTTGGATTTGTTGCGATGGCAGGTGACGGAATTAACGATGCACCCGCCCTCGCAGCTGCTGACGTAGGCATAGCGATGGGAACTGGCACCGACGTAGCAATGGAAAGTGCGGACGTGACGCTCGTGAAGGGAGATCTAATGGGTATTGTTCGAGCGATCCACTTAAGTCATGCTATGATGAAAAATATTCGTCAAAATCTATTCTTCGCTTTCATTTATAACGCATTAGGTATTCCTATCGCTGCAGGCTTGCTCTATCCCTTTACAGGTCTTTTGCTCAATCCGATAATTGCGGCATTTGCAATGAGCTTAAGCTCTGTCTCTGTGATAGCGAATGCACTGAGGCTTCGGCATATAAAACTATAGGTCTAGTGCCCTATAAGAAAGACTAAAACCACTGTTTACATCTTCATTTTTTTGGACATGCTTTCCTTTGGTCGCATGGACAAATCGCCCCAATAAGCAGCCGCAGTAATACCTATCGCAAGTATGAACAAAGAAATTAAGCCAACAATTACCTTATTTTGGACAGATATATTAGTTTTCAACATCACCATATTATGGTTGTTCGCTGTTTGACTCACATTTATATGTTCGGAATGCTCAGCTGCTCCATTCATTGACATTTTGGCTAATTTTTCACCTCCATTACCTAACGCTCGTTCAGTGCCCATGCCATGTTTCAATTTATTTTTCACAAGCCACCAATTGACGGGAAATGCAAATATACCACCAACCAACGAAGCTAATGACATAATCCCCCAGAAGCGTAATGAAGCAACCTCCATATTAAGCGGATCTCGAGACATTAAAATAATCATCACTGGCAGCATGCCTGCCATAACAAAATTCATGGATAATAATTCCGGATACCAGGTTTTACTCACTGCTTCCATGTAGCTTCCTCCGAACATGTCTTTCATAAAAAGTGCCTGAAAAATAAAGAGGCCAAACGCAAAACCAGCTATGTACTCCAATACACAATCAATGCCCATTGGTAAATTAAGCTGTGAAGTTATAAAAGCAGCAACTATCACACCAGTGGCATCACCTGCCATACAATGTATGGCAGATCCTACAGTCTGTTTCCAAAGAGGAGCAATAAATTTTTCATGCGTATACGGTGCGGGTTCCCGGCACGAAAAAACATAAATAACTAGACCAAAAACGCCAGTATATAATGTAACCATTACCCAACCCCATTTCATTACTTTCATTTCTGGTGTATTGGTAATCAGATCGTAAGCAACGTAGACAACGGACAGCAAGGTTAATAAAAACCAAATTATGAGAAATAATTGCACACCACACTCTTAAGTTAGTTAACTTAACCTACCGCATTGGATGTTTTTTAGTCACAAATAGTTGAATTGAAAATTCAACTCTTAACGGTCTTTGAAGCTAAAAAAAGAAGGTAAATTCATTTAGTTACAGTTTTGTTGTATTTGATCATGACTATTCATGTTAGACATATTATCCATTGTATGTTGCATATGCCCTCCCATACTGTCTTCGGGCTTACTTTGCATCCAATTCATTTCCCTAACATCTTTAGGTTCTTTTTCGATTTGATCTTTGCTAAACCAACTCACTGCACCTTCTTGAATCGGTTCGTGCTGAATTGGTGAATTGCTTTTTTGCATCTGATGCCTATTGTGATCCTCACTAATAGACTCAGCGACGGTCCCTTTAGGATGTTGATACCAACCTGGATCAACGTAACTTGTTAGACCTTCTCGAACTTTTAAGACAGTAAACATGCCTCCAAGCTCTATAACTCCAAATGGACCAGGATTACCAATCGGAGAAAGATTTGCAGGTAAACTCATTTTTTCTCCCATATCCATCTTATTTGAACCGTACATCTCAAACATATCTCCCATTCCATTGATGTTCATGAGACCCATAAATTCAGGAAAAAATTGCTTTATTCGTTTTTCAATATCTTCTTTATTGATACCCGTTAAATTGGGTAAGTTATGCTGCATTTGATTCATTGTGTGGTGGGACTTGTGGCAATGGAAAGCCCAATCTCCAGGGTTATCAGCTATAAATTCTATATCCCTTGTTTCTCCCGGAGCTACTGTAACCGTCACCTCGCTATATTGCGCTGCTGGTGGTAGACGCTTAGCTCCTCTTCTCGTCACTAAGAATTCATGGCCATGTAGATGAATTGGATGGCTATTCATCATGACATTCCCTAATCGAATACGTACTCTATCTCCCATCTTCGTAACAAGAGACTCAATCTTTGGATAAAGCACGCTGTTGAAAGTGAAAATGTTAAAATCAAGCATTTCAAAAGGCACAGGCGTCCATGCCCCCATAGGTACACGCCACTCATGCAAAAAAATAGCAAAATCACGATCAATATGGGGGTCATCTCCGCCTTTAGGATGGATGATGAAAAACCCCATCATACCTAGAGCTATTTGAACCATCTCGTCGGAATGAGGGTGATACATGAACGTCCCGTTCTGCTTGAGAGTAAACTCATATTTGAACGTTTCTCCAGGAGGTATCGCTTTTTGATTTAATCCTGACACCCCATCCATCCCATTGGGAAGAATTATGCCATGCCAGTGAACTGAGGTTGGTTCATTAAGATGATTTGTGACCAATATCCGAACAGTATCACCTTCAACGGCTTCAATCGAAGGTCCCGGGCTTGAGCCATTATACCCCCAACAATTAACCCAAAACCCAGGCGCAAATTCTCTTCGAATCGGCTCGGCTATAAGATGAAAAACTTTAACGTCGCCATCCATCGTCCAGGGTAATGAACCAACATTAGGCGTGATAACCGGAGTATAACTAAGACTTTTATTAGGCGGATTCTCGGTTTTTGTGGCCTGCTGACTCTGGTCTTGTTTCGACATGTTACCCATTGAATGGTTTGTCATGTCCATAGTGTTCTGACCATACAGAGAGCCAACAAGTAGAAATGCTAAAAGAATAAAACGCCTTTTCATTCTGCGGCTCCTAGAAGGCATTCTCTTTGGGCTAATAAACGGAACAAATAACCACCCAAAGCACGATCAAGCCCAACTCTAGCAACGAGATATTTTTTCACGCTTTCGGTGTAATTTTGATTTGCCACAACTTCCTGACGCTTATTTTCCAGCAGCATATCTACTCCCAATCCCATCACATTGTATAGTTCTTCAGAAGTTGCCGAAATTTGTCCCTGCATGGGTAAAAGACGATTTCGATAGTCGTTGATGATCTTCAGATCATTCATGAGAAGTTTATGAGCCTCTCTTACCTCAGAAAGCACTCGAATCTCTAGCTCCTCGAAACGGTCTTCTGCTTGTCTCAATTGTGCAAAAAGGCGCATGCGGTCCGCTTGCCCATAGTTAAAGATAGGGATTTCTCCAGAGAACCCAGGTCCGATTAGATTTCTTCCATCTGGATCTCTTTCTCCGGCTACTCCGCCTTGAAGTTTGGTATATGTCCACCAATCTTTAAGATTTAACATTCGACTAATCCGCGCGATTTCAAAACGGGCCACTTGCAAATCTAGCCTTTCCTCAAGAGCGATTGTCTCCAAAATGCAAAGGTCAAAGCCTTGATAATCTATTTCCTGGGTTAAGTTTTCAGGCAATATGAAACAAAAATCTTCTGTGAAGCCAAGCATTCTATTCAGCTTTTCACTTAGGCGAATAAACATATCTTGTGACTTTGACAGCTCTAACTCTGCTTCCAGAAATCTTGATTGTGCAAGTTGAAATTCAAGACTATTTACATTACCAATCATTATTTGTTGTGTAACAATATTGCTCATAATGTTAGTTAGCTCAACAACAGATTGGATGTATTCTATCTTTTTTCTTTCTGCAACTAATTCATAAAACGTTTCTCTTACGTCAAAAGCTAAATCTAAAATTTCATTGGAAACCTTTAGCTTCGTTTGCTCAAACTCTGTTGCAGCTAATCTTGTTCGCAAAGGGATTAAGAAGATGTCTAAAAGGCTTGAGACAATTAGATACTCAATATTTGTGTGCAACCTCTTTACATGCGGGAAACGAACCTCTATCGAAAAAGAGGGGTTAGACAATAATCCTGCTTCTACTAAATCTGCTCGAGCTATGCCAAGCTCTTCAAAAATAGCCTGTATTTTAGGGTTGTTAAGCAAAGCAATCTGGATAGCAGTATCAGCCGTTAACTCATTTGCAACCGCGAATTGGATAAAAGTTTGCACCTCTTCATCTTGGCAACACCCTTGCCGCCATTCAGCTTGGCTGCCAATTCTATCTGCTATGGTACACGAAACAAAGCCGTCATCAGCTGGGGGAACTCTTGAGCATCCAGTAACCAATAAACCCAGAAGCATCACGTAAAAAGTACAAAAACGACCCACTGTATACCCCGGAATATTTATTGAGGACTCTAATGTCTGATAGACAGCGAACCACAAATGACATATTTGTAGCAAGATCGAATCCCAGAGGTGGTTTATAGGCAGAAAAACGGACCGGACTTAGAAAGACCAATAGTTAAAGGTGGAACGTTTTTGAGCGTCCATCATTGGCATCCACTGCTGCTTTTATTACTAAGGGTTAAGCTGGAGTCGATTCTCGCTAACAAGACAAATCTAATATTGAGGCATGCACTCCTCCTAAAAATACCTTGTTTCCCTTCCGAGACTATATCAGGGAGTAGTCCGACTCAAGCGCTTCAAGGCAGTAAAACCTCTTGCCCTACGGAAGATTTGAGTGTAAAAAAGGGCGGGAAAATCCAGCTCAGCAAAGGGAAAAAGCTATTTCTTCTTGCGCTTTGTGCTTTTCCTCGCATTACTCAGGGCACTCCCAGCAATGCTTTTGTCCACCGGGCTCTTCTCTTCATTTAGTTGTTTACCAGCACGACTAGAAATCTTTGGGCTGGTCTTTATGCTGTTTTTCTGCGCCATACAGGATCTCCTTATTAGCACTTAATCCGCCACAATGCTAAGTTCAATGGATAATTGTCAACCACTCCTCACAAAGTCAAATTCTTCTTGTGGTAGCTCTTCTTAACATGATGCATATTGCAGCCCGATTGCATAAAAGACCAAAATTCGGCACAATATGATATTGCAATGCAATCGCATAAAAGACCAAAAATCGGTCCTATTTGCAAACGGATTGCAAAATTAGGTGAAATGGACTTAAAAAATTATGTACATTATCTAGCCACGCAAGGTCGATCATCTTTTACTGAAGATGAAGCTTTGAAAGAAACGAAACTATCCAAAATAGCATTAAAATCTGCTATAAAACGATTGAAAAAAAAACAAGAAATAGCCTCTCCATTACAAGGCTTTTTCATCATTGTCCCACCCGAATACGAATCCTTACAATCTCTTCCTCCAGAGCAATTCATTGATGAACTTATGAGGCATCTTAAAATGCCCTATTATGTAGGCCTCATTAGCGCAGCCCAATTCTACGGAGCTGCTCACCAGAAACCGCAAACCTTTCAAGTCGTGATCCCAAAAGCCAGAAGAGATCTTCAGATCGGTAGAGTTAAAATTTCGTTTACATGCAAATCAGGGGCCGAACAGTCTGCCGTCCGTCAATTTAACACTCCAAGGGGCTTCGTATGGGTAGCAGATCCAGCTACGTTAGCCGTTGATCTAGTCTTATTTCCTCAAAAAGCAGGGGGTATTTCTGCTGTTTGTGAAATACTTTCTGATTTATCCGAGCATCTTAATATAGAATTCGTTAAGAAGGAAATTTCTCAAGTAAAGCATGCTCCTCATCTTCAAAGGCTAGGGTATTTTTTTGAAATGCTTAACTTGGAAGAATTGGCCCAACTCTGTGAAGAGCAGTTGAAAAAACAGATATACGTCAGGAAAGCGCTGCTAGATCCTCAAGAAAAACCTGAAGGTGCTTCGCTTAATTCTCGATGGCGCTTAATCATCAACACCGAACTAGAGGCTTGAACATGGTTCCTAGAAATTTCATTATTGAATGGCGTAGACGTGCTCCTTGGATTTCCGATGCACAAGTAGAGCAAGATTTGATCATTTGTAGAGCCCTGACCGAGCTTTTTTCCTCCGAGCTCATCTCCAAAACACTGGCCTTTAGAGGAGGAACTGCTCTTTACAAACTATATTGCAACCCTTCCCCTCGATACTCAGAAGATATCGACCTAGTACAAATCGAACAAACGCCCATAGGCGAGGTTATCTCTGAAATTCGTAAAGCCCTAAATCCATGGCTTGGCGAACCAAAATGGAAACAAGGACAGGGGCGATTTACCCTCATCTACATCTTCCAGTCAGAAGACAATCCTTCTATACCTATGAAGCTAAAAATAGAGATTAATACGCGTGAGCATTTTTCCGTAAACGGATTTATCCATAAAAATTTCAAAGTTGACTCTAGCTGGTTCCAAGGAAACGCGCCTATTTTGACCTACCATTTGGAAGAGCTCATGGGAACCAAACTGCGTGCCCTTTTCCAAAGAAAAAAAGGGCGCGATTTATTTGATTTCTGGTTTGTCCTTAAGCACCATCAGATTGATCTGCAAAATGTTGTCAAAATATTTCATCATTATTTAGAGCAACAAGGCATTCAAGTATCGAGAGCCCAGTTTGAACAGAATTTAATCGAGAAAGCAACCTCTGCAAATTTTATAGATGACATCCGTCCACTTTTGTCACCCGAGGTTGAGCCACAATGGCACTTAGCAGAGGGGTTATCCTTAGTAAAAGACCGCCTCTTTCCATGCCTTACTGGAGAAGCTTGGAAAGGGACGCAAAGCAGGGTTCCAAATTAGCTGAGTTGGCTCAAGTCTTACCATTTTCTCTCAAATACAAGTGCTTCTCAGAGAATTAAGAACTCAAAGACGCATCCACTTTAAAGGTCAGACCAAATCAAGTTTGTGGTATCCGGGTATAGAGGATTAAACATTCTCGTGTAATCCCCATGCAATCCCTGTGCTGGGACAAAATGAAATTTTTTCTTAGAAAAGCCAAATAGTCCGATAAAATCGGATTGCAAAAATTTATTTCTTTCTTTAGTGTCCATTAACGAACATTAGTGGACATTAGAAATGGAATTATCAGTCGTTGATCAGACCCAACTTACCACCGACCGAAAGGAGCTGATTGAAAAGACGATTGCCTATGAGCAGGCCTCTTTAGCCGAGAACACCCGAAAGACCTATGCTTCTATGTGGAAAAAATTTTCCAAATGGTGTTCAGAAAATCAGCTAGTTTCTTGTCCAACTTCTTCGGAAACAGTAAGTCTCTTTTTAGCCAGTTTAGGGGGTCAAGTCAGTTTTTCTACGATCGATTGCACAATAGCCGCTATAGAGAAGGCCCATGAAAAAGCGGGACAAAAGATCTCAGGAGATCAGGACCTCTACAGAAGAGTCCGAAAAGGGATCCGCCGGGAACATTCCGAAAAGCAAGCCATTAGGAAAGCAAAGGCCCTTAGCCTTTTGGAGCTATCAATTTTCTGCAAAGGGCTGATGGGTGATCTTAGGGATACTCGTGATAAGGCGATCATAACTCTCGCCTTCTTTGGAGCTCTAAGGAGAAGCGAGCTAGCTAACCTCGACATTGAAAATATCGAATTTTCAGAGAAAGGAGTTATTTTGAATCTGCTCAAGAGTAAGACGTCTGATGTCTCTGTTAAAGTTTTCCTATCGAAAACAAAGGATCAAAATATTTGTCCGGTTGGAGCCTTAAAAGATTGGATCTCAAAATCGCAAATTCTTAGTGGTCCCCTCTTTAGGCCGATTGATAGGTGGGACAACCTAAAGCCCACTAGAATAAGTGGAAGATTAGTCGCTAGGACAATGAAGCGATACTTTGGTAATGAATATTCAGGACACAGCGGTCGAAGAGGTTTGGTCACTTCAATCGCTGAGAAGGGTTTGCCTCTTCATAACATCCAAAAGCTAAGTAGGCACAAATCACTTCAAGTGCTCATGGGTTACGTTGAAACAGCCCAAGGATTTGATCAATCATCAGTTAATAGCTTAGGAATTTGAAAGCACGAGACAGCATTAACGTCTGTGTGATTAAAGTGGGATTATCAGTCATTTCTTTGCAGATCTCGGTCACAAGGACTAAGCCTGACCAGCCGGGCCCTTTCTCCAAATCTGCCAAATTAAAAGAAATAGATTGACTTCTCTTGAGTATTTGGATATATGCATGTACATATATACAAAAAACAAGGAGACGGTCATGGACAACTATCAACCACCCCAGATCGAAAATGTGAGATACGTGGAAGTGTCTAAAAATACTGAAGACGTAAAAAATGAAGTTAGGGCCGCTTATAGTGGCGTTGCTGAAGCTAGCAACAAAAATAAATGCTGTGGGAATTCGCGTAGTTGCTGTGGAGTTTCTGCTAAACCCGATGATGGATACTCAAAAGAATTGGGTTACAGCCAAGAAGAATTAGATAGCGTACCCGAGGGCTCCAACATGGGTCTCGGCTGTGGGAATCCTCAAGCAATAGCATCCCTTAAAGAGGGGGAAGTTGTTTTAGATTTAGGTGCGGGAGGAGGCTTTGATGCCTTTCTGGCTGCCCGTAAAGTTGGTTCGAATGGCAAAGTTTATGGAGTCGATATGACTCCGGAAATGCTGAGTAAAGCAAGGGCCAATGCTGTAAAAAGCGGTTACCACAACGTGGAATTTCTTTTGGGTGAAATAGAGCATCTGCCGCTACCGAACAATACTGTCGATGTCATTATTTCCAATTGCGTTATCAATCTGTCCACAAATAAGCGAGCAGTTTTCAATGAAGCTTTTCGCGTCTTAAAAGAGGGGGGGAGGATTGCGATTTCGGATATGGTTGCAAATAAACCTTTACCGGCAGAAATGGTCAAAAACGAGGAGTTGTACTGCAATTGCATTTCAGGGGCTATTACCATCGATGAGCTTAAAAAAATTCTATCTAAGTCTGGCTTTGTAAATATCGCGATTGAACCTCAGGAAAACAGTCGCATGTTCATCAAAGATTGGGTGCCTGGTTCAGACGCGGAAAATTATGTTGTCTCTGCTAAGATAAAGGCTCTGAAACCGAAATCAAGGCCATGATGGCACCGCATGAATTGTTTGCTTTACTGTCCGATGAGACTCGCTTGCGCTGTCTTTTCTTGCTCCAAAAGAATAAAGAACTTTGCGTTTGCGAGTTTGGACAAGTAATAGGAAGTATTCAGCCAAAAATTTCTCGCCATTTAGCCCTCTTGCGCAACTCCGGCATTGTATTAGATGAGCGCAGGGGGCAATGGGTATATTATCGGATGAATCAAACCCTGCCCGAATGGGCACAACAAATTCTTGAGGATGTTTTAGGTGAGTTAAAAAATGTCGAGCCATACCGCTCCGATTTTATGAAGCTGACCGAACTTAGTAAGCAATGTCCTTCCTCATGCTAAATCTAAGACTTGCAAAAGCCTCTGAAATCGACTGGATTAACGCCTACTATGACCAAGTGGAATTTGTTCATTGCAATTTCGATAAGGCGATCATTACCCTAGCTTTTTTTGGGGCGCTGAGGAGAAGCGAATTAGCAGATCTTGATTTTGAAAACCTTGAATTTTCGGATAAAGGAGTAATTCTAAACCTTATAAGGTCAAAAACATCAGATGTTTCAGTTCAGGTATTTTTGTCACGAACCAAAGACCCAAATATTTGCTCCTTGAAGGCCCTGAAAGATTGGATTACATTGTCTCAATCTGGTCCCCTCTTCAGACCGATAGACCGCTGGGGTAATCTGAATGCTGCAAGGATTAGCGGAAGGCTAGTGGCTAGGACAATGAAACGCTACTTTGGAGAAGAATCGGGTCATAGCGGACGAAGAGGCTTAGTGACATCGGTTGCTGAGAAGGGGATACCTCTTCACAACATACAAAAGCCGAGCAGGTATAAATCCCTTCAAGTTCTGTTAGGATACGTTGAAACTGCTCAGGGTTTTGAGCAATCGTCGGTAACACCCTTGGCATATAATGATTGAATATTTTTTCGGAATTATTCCTTTGAAGAGAGAAAAAGGTCATTGGGAAACCCTGATTGTCAAACACCAAAAAGAACATTGGGATTTTCCAAAAGGACATGCTGCCAGTGGTGAAAATTCTATTCACACTGCTGAAAGAGAACTGAAGAAGAGACAAGCTTGCATAGGAGTCATTATCTCCCTATTTGTCCTGAACTTGAAAAGTATCAATACAGCAATCCTTAATAAGAGCCTGTAATGTCAGGCTCTAATGTAAAGCCTAAAAAACAAATGAAAAAATGGCTTAATCGAAACATCTGTGGATTGAGTTTTGCGAGTTTTTTTAGTGATTGGTAAGCGTCAGTTTAGCCCCAGGTTGACTTCCAGAGGTAGAGTTAGGCGGCTTTTAAGGAGATCTAGCTTTGATCCAGTTGTCCGGTAGGAGCTCGCT
>JAGVKY010000200.1 GCA_020050175.1 Parachlamydiales bacterium | reverse complement strand
ATCGATATCAGAGGTGTTATGAATGCTTGAAAAAATCAACATCCCCGCCTGGATATGGTATTGAAGACCCCCCCAGGGTAAATACCCATCTAATTCAACTGTGACCCCCGCCCCATACTTAAATTTTCCTTTTGCTGTTCCAAAATAGTAGTGTGTCCTTGGTAAGACAGAAAAATTAAAATAGGGAAGATTGCGATAAAAAAGCTGCCTTGGAGCTAGGGTGTCGTTACAAGTGACCTCTTCTAATGGAGACAAAATTGCAAATTCATAGGGAGAGATTTCGTTGCAAAAAAATTGCTTCAGAAAGTTGCCGTAGAAGCGATATTGCTGGATCGGAATTGTTCCAACCATCTGGACAGCATAGACAATATCAATGTCTTCAGGAACGAGGGAGGCTAAAAGATGGGTGATCCTATCCCTCACCTCGCACTCTTGCCAGTATTTTTCGTTTTCAAAGGCAATTTTTAAAGTCTTCTCACCGCAGCTATCATAGTAAAGAAGAATCCGTTCGACAAAAAATCCCTGTTCACAGAAAGCCGTCACGATCTCATGGAGAAAAAGATCTTCGGGGCGGAAGGGGCCGATCGGTTCTAAGTCTCTAGGGGCACTGTAAGGAAGAACATCATCAATTTTAGGTAAAAAACCCTCTGTAGTTCCAAAGTTGTAATGGAGCGAGCCAGCGAATCCAAAATTTTTCCCCTTCAGATAACTGAAAGTCAAATCAATGGCGTCAAAAGCCCGATATTTTAAACCAAAATTGACCTTAAAGGGCTGTGTACGGCCAATACGATCCTTATCCTTGTAGTGATGCGGCCTACCTAAAGGGTGAGGATCGATATCGTAATTTGTCGCATCATATTCGGCGTTTAAAGAAACCCCTTCGAGCCACATGTTGCCAAAGTTTCTGAAGGGGTAAAAAGCAAGACCCCCAAAAAAACCTCTGATCCTCTGCCAACCAAATCCTAAGGTGGCCTCAAGATTCCATTCAGGCCTCACATAGGTCATCACAACATATTTGGATTGAAAGGCCTTTGTTCCTAAAAAGTCATTCCAACCAGTTGCAAGTCCCGGTAGTTTAAAATCGCTATCTTCGGGGAGGATGGCAGCAAATTTCATATTGACCCCTTTGTCGGAGAAATCTCCAAAACCAAAGGGACTCAAAAGATGGTCTTCAACACCTCTGAAAACGCGATAGCTTCCAGAAATCTCAAAACGGGGAAGAATCTCGCAACGGAGGTTCCAGTTGTAGTAGGGAGGGATGGAAGCAAAACCAAAACCGAGCTCGCCCACTTCGCCCATCCTGGCGGAGGGCATGAGGAGGTAGCCCCCTTCAAGGATGGCATTGTAAGTTACTGGGAAAGAACGACATGGACTACATTGCCATTCGCGAATTAAACAAAGATCTCTCTCTAATCTTTCAGGACCATCAAAAGTCTCAGCCTGGCAAACGCCAGCCCATAGAAAGAGGAAAAATATTAGTTGAGCCACTGACTAGGTTCGCTGAGGAGTGCTACCAACCTTTCGGCCGCTCTTGCTGCTGTTCCACCATCGACAATCCGGTGATCGCAACTTAAGGAGAGATATTGTTTAAAGCCCACTTCAACTTTCCCTTGCCGCACGACAGGGCACTCTTCCATCTTACCAATCCCCAAAATAGCAGTCTGAGAGTACGGGATCAGCGGAGTCCCTAAAATTCCACCCAAAGTACCGAAATTGGAGAGAGAGATTGTCCCTCCTCGCATAGCATCAGGCGAAAGGTCCCCTTTTCTTGCCCCCTCTTTGAGCCTGTCAAACGCTTTGACAAGCTCAGAAAAACTCAAAGTGTCTACCCCTTTAAGGACAGGGAGTAAAAGTCCTTGCGGCGAATCGACTGCAATCCCCATATCGACATGGGGGTGAATGTAAATCTCTCTTTGTTGAGCGTCGACTGATGCATTAAGGAGAGGGAATTCTTTGGCAGTGAGGGCCCATGCTTTAATGAAGAAGGGCATATAGGTAGCCCCGGTTAGCTTCTCTTTTGCGCTCCGCAAAGGCGTAGGGTCATAAGAGATCACATAAGTGAATTGAGGCACCTCTTCGTGACTTTTTATCATCGTCTCTGCCATGAGCCATTGGACGCCTCGTAGAGGGACAACTTCATCCCCATCACGACGAAGATTTTTTTTCGGCGTCTTGATTTGAAGCGCCCCTTTGACATCCTCAGGAGTGACCTCTCCGTTCTGACCCGAAGGAGTCAGTGTTTCAAGAGAAACCCCCAACATCTTAGCCAAGTGTCTTGTGGCAGGAGTTGCTAAAACTTTTTCCCCTTTTTGCTGGATGGGGGTAGGTAATGAGGCCTCTTTAGACTTACAAACTTCCTCTTTTACCTTCTCAATCGGAGCTTCAGATTGACCGAGACAGGCAATGGAGTAAAGGGGCTTGCCTCTGATCGCCAATTGCCCTTCTGTCCAGAAAACTTCTTTTAAAATTCCTGCTTCGGGAGAAGGAAGTTCGACGGTTGCCTTGTCGGTCATGACGACAACAACAGGCTCGTCTTGCTTCAAAGGATCTCCCACCTTCTTAAGCCATTGGACAATTTCCCCTTCGACAACACCTTCGCCAATATCGGGTAGGTTGACAGTGACAATCCTTTCCATGGGGACCTTAGTAGTTAAGGGTTTTGGTGAGAGCTCGTTCAACTTTTGGAGCATCAGGCATGTAGAGCTCCTCTAGCGTATGGGGAAAGGGGGTATCGAGACCCGCCACTCGGTAAATGGGGGCTTCCAAATGGAGGAAGCATTTTTCTTGTAAAAGAGCTGCAAGTTCAGCCCCAAAACCCTGAGTGATCGGAGCTTCATGAGCGATGACACATCTTCCTGTTTTTTCAACAGAAGCTTGGAGGGTATCAATATCTAGAGGATTCAATGTCCGAAGATCGATCACCTCGACACTTCCCTTCCCCAGTTTTTCCACTTCTAAAGCTGCTGCTAAATTTTGGTGAGTTTGCGCACCCCAACCAATGAGGGTCACATTCTCCCCTTCTTTCAGAATTTTGGCTTTACCGAAGGGAATTAAATATTTCTCATCCGGAACTTCTTCTTTGATGGCACGGCAGATCCTTTTGGGTTCAAGAAAAAGAACTGGATCTTCCGATTCAATGGCTGACCAGAGAAGCCCCTTGGCTTCGTAAGGTGAAGAAGGCATCACTACATGGATCCCTGGCGTGTGGAGAAATTGAGCTTCGGGAGATTGGGAATGGTAATGGCCCCCTTTGATGCCCCCGCCGTACGGCGTTCTTATAATAACTGGCGCTGTGTACTGCCCATTCGTCCGGTAGCGCATCTTGGCAAGTTCATTGACGATCTGGTCGTAAGCGGGAAAAATATAATCGGCAAACTGGATCTCTGCAATTGGCTTAAAGCCATATTGCGCGAGTCCAATCGCAAAGCCGATGATCCCTTGTTCACAAAGAGGGGTGTCAAAGCAACGACCGGCACCAAATTTTTCCTGAAGGCCTACCGTCACACGGAAAACCCCTCCAAAAAAACCGACATCTTCGCCAAATGTGACGAGATCTTTTCTCTCCTCAAACGCCTGATGAAGCGTTTGATTCAGAGCTTGGATCATATTCCTTTCAGCCATGAGCTTCTTTAAACTCCTCTAAAAGGCGGCGGGGAATTTCTTTGTAAACCCCTTCAATCAAACTTTCCTCTGGGGGAGGAGGCGTAGATTTTGCAACTTGAATCGAACGGGTGATTTCAGACTGGATCTCTTGCGTAAGCCTTTCGGTTTTTTCTAAATCCCAAAGTCCCTTTTTCTCTAAATATTTCGTTAGACGATCTAGCGGGCAAAGGGCCGCCCATTTTTCGAGTTCGCCATCGACACGGTAGCGGCTCGGATCGTCAGAGGTAGAATGAGCTCCCATGCGATAGGTCATCGCTTCGATCAAAGTAGGCCCTTCGCCCCGGATAGCTCTTTCTCTCGCTTCTAATGTCACCGAGTAGACAGCTAGGGGGTCATTTCCGTCGACGCGGACACCTGCCATACCGTAGCCAGGAGCTTTCTCAACAATCCCTTGAGACTGGAATTGCGAGCAGGCTTTTGTTGAGATCGCATATTGGTTGTTGCGACAGAAAAAAATCGTGGGCGTTTTGTAGACACTTGCAAAGTTTAAACCTGCATGGAAATCCCCCTCAGAAGAGGCTCCTTCGCCAAAGTAGACTAAAGTGCAGGTCTTTTCCCCTTTAAGTTTCATCCCATAAGCTGAGCCAGCAGCATGTGGCATTTTTGTTCCAATGGGAGACGAGACAGTGACAACATTCAATTGCCGCGACCCAAAGTGGTTGGGCATCTGCCGTCCTAAAATAATGTCTTTACCATTGCAAAACATGTGATGGACATAATCTTCGATCGGGTGGCCACGATAAAAAATGGCGGCATTCTCCCGGTACTGGGGATAAATCCAATCTTCGATCGATAAGGCGGCGGCGCTGGCAGCCACACACCCCTCTTCTCCCAAAGAACTCATAGCAAACGAGATCAACCCCTGACGTGTGAGGGTGATCATTCTCTCGTCTACAAGACGGGAAGTCCACATTGCCCGAAGGATCTTTAAAGCAAGATCATCCGAGAGGGGGAACTTGGGAGGCTGGATGATCTCTCCCTCGGGAGAAAGCACCTGATAAGTAGGAAACTCAGTTGTCAAAAGAATTAATAGCTATTTTCCTTCATATTTTAGCTTAAGTTTTGGGTTTATCTCCACGCCTTAGAAAGAAAAAATAAAATTATAATGTTTCTTGAGACACGGGATCTTTGGAAGTTGATTTGATTTTAGCGGCAATTTGAAAGAGCCGCTCTTTATTTTCAGGGGTGAAGTAGCGGATATAAAGGATATTATCCTCTAGAAGGAGAGAACCTCTAAGGCTTGGATTTTCTTTTGAAACGAGGTCGATCCCCTCTTCTAGCTGATCAATCAGGTATTTTCCTCTATAGAGATCTTGAATGGTATCGAGGGCCTCTTTCTTTATCTCTTGTTCGATATGGAAGAGCTTTTTTTCGAATCGTTCGCCTGCATAAATACTCCATTCGAGCGTCAAAAGAGGCATGATGCCTAGGGAGACAATCGCTATAGCCACAAGGATTTCCAGGAGGAAAAAGGAGCGTTTCACTTGGAAGAGCTCCCCTTGAATTTCTCTTTGACCCAAGAGGGATATGGGAGTTCGCCTTGAGCATCAGCTATCAGATGCTGAACCTTAGGTTTTAATTCGATTTCAGCCTTTTTATCTCCCTCAAGAATGAGAAGTCCGTGGGGGTAAAGGGCGCCACCTGATGCATAGACAAGTCTTTGAGGAGGTTCTTCTCCATTAAAGGTCATTGTTTTAATGGCCGGAAAAACAAATTCCTTTTTGACAAACCCCCCGCCAGCTTCTTGGAGAGTGATCATTGCCCCTTTATTTGTCATCGAAAGGGATAAGAAGGGATCGAATCCAACCAGCAAGGCCTCTTCCGCACTTCTAAATACCGACCTCACCCCTTTTATATCGGCCTCAAAACGGGCATGAGCGAGAGAAGAGCGGTAATTTATCGTCATAAATCCTCCCACACCCAGAAGGAGGACCAAAACAAGCATCATCTCGAGGAGGGTAAATCCCCTTTTAACCTTAATAAAATCCAAAATCTTACTTAAACATCGATTGTGGGTTTTTGTTTAGATACTCTTTGTACTTGTCAGAAGTAGCAATGATTTGCCCTTCTCCATTTCGGCCCACTTGGAATTCCGATCCCCATGCATCTTTCGTCAGGTCATTTCCTTTTTGAACAAGGGGAGAGTGGCTAACATAAACGCGCCAATTGGACTCAACGTCATTATTTCCCTCTGCTTCTGCAAGCTGTAGGATCGTCTCAATCTTGTCGATGGCAGCTCTTGTTTTGAAAGCTTTCCCCTCGTCAAGACTTCCTTTGTAATTGAAGGCCACTACACCAATGATCATAGCGATAAGAAACATCACGATCATCATCTCAATTAACGTAACAGAACGTTTTTTTCTATTTTTCATGGTCATTCTCTAGGGTTGGAATTTTGCCATTTCACTCATCGGAAGTAGAATCGAAACCATGACAAGTCCGATCACACCTCCTAATAGGATAAGGATTAATGGTTGAACTAATGCAAGTAATTGAGCTGAGCGTTTCTCTACTTCTGTGTCCAAAAGGTCTGCTACCTTCAAGAAAGCTCCGCCTAAACCACCTGTTTCCTCTCCCATCGCCACGAGTTGTAAAACGAGTGGAGGAAAAAATTTGGATCTTCGCCATTCGTAAGAGAGTCTCCTCCCCTCTAATATTTTCTCTTTAGAGCGGACAACAACTTCTTCAAGCTGAGGATGATTTAAAACTTTGGAAGAAAGTTCTAATGCCTCAGTTAAAGGGAGTCCCCCCTCTAGAAGAGTTCCAAGTGTCCTTGAGAACCGGCCTAATGCCCCTCTCGTTAAAAGAGTCCCGACAACCGGAAGGGTGAACAAAAAAGGCTGGAGAGCTTTTCGCCAGAACCAAAGGGCGCCGCCAGCAGAAAATAGGGTAAAAAAGAGGGTAAACGTGTGGTCTCTGAGAATATGGCTTGCCCCAAAAACGATCGCTGATAGCCCTTCCATTTTCCGCCCTTCAAACATATCCTCAACTGAGGGAACGACAAATAGAAGAAGAACTGAAATCACGATAAAAGAAAAAAAAGTCAAAATCATCGGATAGGTGAGGGCTGAAACAAGCTCTCGCTTCATCTTCAATTCTTTTTCGATCAGGGTCTTCAAACGGAGAAAAACTTTGTCTAAAGCACCGACTGCCTCCCCAGCAGCGACTAAGGCGCGGTAGCGGGCATCAAAAGTTTCTGGAAATTTTGCCAAGGCTTGAGAAAGGGGAATCCCCTTTTTGATCTCATCGGTCAATGTTTCCAAAATAGGTCCGGTTTTTGGAGAACCCATTTCTTGCCGCATGGTCTGCAACGATTCAAAAAGGGGCAAACCTGCCCCAATAAGTTCTGATAATTGCAGCGTAAAGGGGAGAAGGTCGTCTTTTGAAAGACGCATTCCCTTCATCCCCTTAGGGGTAATTTGCAAAAGCGTTAAACCTTGCGCCCGAATTCTTTCCTTGGCCTCTGCTAAACCTGAGGAATCGATTATCCCTTTTCTTTTAGCTCCCGCTTTATCAACAGCAACATAGAGAAATTGACTCATTAGGTCACAACTCCCCGAGTTGCCCGGAGCACCTCTTCGATCGTTGTGTGGCCTTGGAGCACGAGGTTGCGACCTGAATCAAGCAGCGTCTTCATCCCTCCCTCAAGAGCTAGTTTTTTCAACTCAATTCCATCAGGGCTTTTGACGATTTGCTTTTGGATAGGATAATCAATCACTAAAAGTTCATAAAGGGCATGGCGCCCTTTATAACCCGATCCAAAGCAATGGGAGCAACCTTTTCCTTGAAAGATTGAAACTGGGGAGTTGATCCCGATTTTTTCTAATTCTTTTAGGGTGGGCTCAAAGGGCTCTTTGCAGTGGGGACAGATTCTTCTAACAAGTCTTTGGGCCAAAATCCCTACTACAGAGGAGGAAAGAAGATAAGGTTCAATCCCCATATCAACTAAACGGGTGATGGCAGAGGGGGCATCATTCGTGTGCAGGGTGCTCAACACGAGGTGTCCAGTTAAGGCCGCCTGAACAGCAATCTCAGCCGTTTCCAAGTCCCGGATTTCACCCACCATGATCACATCGGGGTCTTGTCTTAAGATGTGACGTAGGCCGGTGGCAAAATCGAGGTTGATTTTGTGATGGACAGCTATCTGAGCAATGCCGGGGAGTTGATATTCCACAGGATCTTCAATCGTCATGATATTGGTCGATTCGTCCGACCTCTCTTGAAGAGCGCTGTAGAGAGTTGTTGTTTTCCCCGAACCGGTTGGTCCAGTCACTAAAATAATACCTTCGGGGAGGGCAAGAAGTGATCTGAGCCGCTCTAAAAGCTCCCCATCCATCCCCATTTGTTCGAGACCATATTGAACATTTCCTCGATCTAAAATACGGAGAACAACTCTCTCTCCGCCAGAAACAGGGATTGTGCTAACCCGAAAATCGACTTCGCGCCTTCCCATCCGGAGCTTAATTCTTCCGTCCTGGGGTAATCGATGTTCAGCAATATCAAGTTTTGACATCACCTTAATACGGGTGATCAACTGGTTTTGGTAATCGACTGCTGGAGTGTGGCGGTTATGCAAAACACCATCGATTCTATATCTTACTCGAAGCCCCTCTTCATCAGGCTCGAAATGGATATCAGAGGCCCCTTGTTGGATCGCCTCCATCAAAATCAAATTGAGAAGTTTGACAATCGGCGCTCCTTCTCTTTCCCCATCTAAAAGGTCAAAGACAACAACGGCTTCATCATCTTTTTCGCCGTCCCCTTCGAGACGCGCTAAAAGCTCTGAAGCTGCTCGATCTCCCTTTTCGTAAGTGGTGTGAATGGCATGGATGATCTCTTCTTTTGAACAAAGGAAGGGGCGAACTTTTGCTTTCAACATCCACTCCAGCTCATCCAAAGGCTGTGTTAAGTAAGGATCGTGAAGGGCTAAGGAGATTCTCCCCTCTTCTTCGGCAAAAGGGAAAATTTCATGCTTTTTGACAAAGGAGTAAGGAATCGCTTTGATTCTTTCTTTTGAAAGAAGTCCGAGCGGCAAGCTATCGAGATAAGGGATATCGAGCTCGCTGCTTAACCTTTTTAGATCTTCACTCGAAAAAAGGGAAATGGTGTTCAAAAAGACAGTAAGAGGTTGCTCTTCTCTGGCTTTGGAACGGCTTAATGCAGGAAGCCATCCTCTAATCCTCTCCAGAGTCTGTTTTTTTAAAGTATCAAGGACAGCTGGTACTACCATCACGCATCCATCCGGGGGAAAAACACCTTGATGGAGGAGTTCCCGCCATCATTTGGATCGTTCCCGTTAAGAACCCTTGTCTTTCTCTCGTTCTTGCAGCTTCCAATCGACAGAGGTAATCGGGGAGGTCACCAGGGCGTCTGCACATTTCAGCTCTTTTGATCCACTCGAGTCCAGAAAGAGGGTCACGTACAATTTTAGGGGTAATGATGATAAACATCTCAGTGGTTGTATCGCATTGAGAGGTAAAGCTAAAAAATTTGCCGATACAAGGAATTTCCCCGAGATACGGAATCTTGTCTTGCGATACTTGAGAGGTTTTGCGACGAAGACCACCGATAATGACACTTTCGCCATCAGCAACCGTCGCCTCATTATTGACTTCTCGCCTTGTAACATCTGGACGGTTCGGTCCTGATATCATGCCTGGTTGAATCGTATCAAAATTCACCTTGGTCGTGAGTGTCACCAGATCCTCTTCCCCATAAGGGTCATCTCCAGTATGAACCGTCGGCGTGATGTTGAGCTTGATCCCGTATTGAGCTCGGGTGAAAGAATCCTTTAAGGCTTGTCCATCCGTTGTCGGGATATCGTAGATCCCTGTGTTAATGGAGATCTCATCGACAATAGCAATCATGGTCTCTGTCTGATTTGTCGCTAAGACAGAGGGGGCAGCATTAATCTGAATATCTTCTTGGGTGATCATGAAGGTATAAAGAAGATCAAAGGCAGCAAAACCACAGGTAGCCTTTCTGCTAAAGAAAAAGTCGAGAATCCCATGACGGCACGGATCGTTCCAGACTAGAGAAGTTGCATTTTGAGCTGTGGCAGCTGCGCCGATTTTTAAAAGATTTAACCCAAACTGATTGCGATCATTTGTCTTTCTTTCAAAGAGAAGGACTTCGATCTGCACCATCTTTTTAGGGACATCTAATCGTCTGATTGTATCTTGGATTTGCGGAAGGAGCGAAGCCTCCACCACCATCACAATAGCCCCTGTCTTTGGGTCTACAATGAAATTTTGTCTATTCTTATTGACCGGCTTTTTCTTGTTATCAGCAAGTTCGATCGGTGCTGGATTGATAACAGGAGATCCAGCCTGATAGAAACTATCGGAATAGGCCTTACCTGGATCGGGTAAATCCTGCTGAGGAGGGCATAATGAGCAAAGAGGGTTGTCATCCTCTTGATCGTTGCCGCTTCTTTTTTCGCAGGAGGTGCCGCAGATCATGAGGTCATAAATTTTAGCGAGGACCTCGGCCAACTCTTCTGGATCGGCATATTTAGCGCAGTACCAATGGAGGGCTTTTTCTTTGAAATCACCCATCTGCCCTTCGACACGTCGGATGATATCTTCGGCCCTTTTCACTTCGGTTCTAGAACCTACAAGAAAAAGGGAGCGCGGATTGCTCTTCGAAACCATGATTTTCAAAGAATTAACAACTCCAAAATTGAAGCTATCTTTGTCTTTGGCAGGTCCACCCTCATCAAAAAGGACAGCCAGCATCCGAGCCATCTCTTCTCCAGAAACTTTTTGCAAGGAGACCAAAGAGTATTCTTTTCCACCACTCTCTTTTTGGAGAAAGTCATAAAGGCGGATGAGCTCTTCAACCTCTCCTCTTGGTGCAACAATGGCGATTTGTCGACCTAGAGGGACAACTTGTTGGGTTCCCTTATTGGAGAACTTTTCGAGAAAAAGTT
>JAGVKY010000084.1 GCA_020050175.1 Parachlamydiales bacterium | reverse complement strand
CTAACCAAACAAGGAATGCCGCGAAGAGGAAAGATTTAAATTGAAAAATCTGAAGTAAGGGGGAGGCCACCTTCAATTTAGGAGTTTTTCAACAACGCCACTATCTCCTACAATTAAAAGCGGTTGATGGGAAACAAGAGCTTGGTGTGCTCAAAAAAGGGTTTTGGAGATGGATTGGTCTGTTTGATGCCTCAACCCTCTATTAGAATATTTGAGAGGGATCTACTCCTTCTTAAGAGGAGAGGAATTCTAAGCCGAGAGGAGTCTCACGGCTTAGAAAGAATTGGAGGTTACTTTTTGATTGGTTTTTGTGGGGGCGTGTTGCCCTTTTGATCCTTAGGATTTTTTTCGTTCTGTGACCCTTGGCCCGGTTTAGCGCCTGGGTTCGGTTTAGCTGGATTTTTGTCTTTCGACATAGATTCACCTTTTTGAATTTTGTTAATCCTGGTTTGAAGAACCAAGAAAGAACTTCTTATCCCACCCCAAAAAGAATGTCAATCCCTGCTCTAAAAGCCTTAAAATGAATGGCGTAAAAGTAAAGATCTCGAAAGAGTTCCACCATCAACGGAGCTAAAAGAGTTGCCGATAGGCAGTCCAAAAGCAATTCGGGAAAGTTTGAGATTCAAAGGGTTAAGTTTTTCTCGTAAGAGATGGCAGGTGGCATCCCCATCGAGAGTGCCCTCTAAAGCCAAAATCACCTCTTGAACGCCATGCGCCTGAAGACGCTCTTTTAAACGTTGAACCTCTTTGTCAATGGTGAAATCTTCTTCCAGGGTCAAAGGTCCTTTTAGAACGTGATAGAGTCCGCGGTATGCCCCTGTTTTTTCAATCTGATAAAGTTCTTTTTGACCTGAAATGACACACATAACCCGTCCATCGCGTGCGGGGCCGCAGAAGGGACACCCTTCGGAATGGGCAAGGGCGCCGCATTGATCGCAAGCGCCTCGTTCTTTAGAAAATTCTTCTAAAAGACGGGCAAATTGGAGGATTTCGTCATCAGACCATTCGAGAAGGTCGAGGGCAAATCGCTCTGCCGACCGGGGGCCGATCCCGGGAAGTTTGCCCCAGTAGGGGAGAAGGTCAAGGAGCCAAGGTGGATACTGCATAATTTAAGACGAAGCAATTGCAAAGTCCATTTGCCTGTTAAAATCGCCCTTTTTGCGCGGGTTCTCGTCCCGTCTCTTCAGCAACCCCCTTTGGGTTGCTTCATCTACGGGTCAAGTGGCTGCAAGCAGTCACTGAGTACCGGCGCAAAAATTTTCGATTTTTCCAGGCAAAGCGACTTTGCAATTGCTTCGTTGTATATGTTACTATACCAAAGTTCCATGGTAAAACGACACGCTTATCTTAAAGCTACTGGCTCTTATCTTCCCGAAAAGGTCCTATCTAATGCCGACTTCGAAAGAATGGTCGAGACAACAGATGAGTGGATCTTGACCCGAACCGGGATCCGAGAGAGAAGGATCGCGGCCGTAGGGGAAGAAGTTTCCCATATGGGCAGGGATGCAGCTTTAAAGGCGATCGAAAAGGCAGGGATTGATAAATCCGCCATCGATCTGATCCTTGTTGCCACTTCAACACCCGAATACCTCGTTTCAAATACAGCCTCCCTTATTCAGAACGAACTTGGCTTAACCGATATTCCAGCCTTTGACTTGCAGGCAGCCTGCAGCGGCTATATCTTCGGTATTTCTATGGCAAAAGCCTACATTGAATCGGGGACTTTCAATACCATTCTTTTAGTTGCTCCAGAAAAGCTCTCTGCCATTACAGACTATGAAGATCGGGGAACTTCCATCCTTTTTGGAGATGGAGCTGCTGCAGCGATCCTCTCTTCAGAACCTGCGGGTTTAATGATTGGAACAACTCCTATCGGATCGGACGGCAGCCAATATGGTCTTTTAAATATCCCTGCCGGAGGATCCAAAACTCCTGCAGGAGAGTCGACGGTCCGAGATAAGCTCCATACGATTAAAATGAATGGAAAAGAGCTTTTTAAACATGCTGTTCGGCGGATGAATAGTGCCGCTGGTGCGTGTCTTAAGGCAGAAGGAATTACCAAAGAAGAGATCGATTGGTTAGTCCCTCATCAAGCCAATATTCGAATCATTGAAGCTGTCGCTAAATACTGCGATATTCCGCATGAAAAAGTTTTTAAAACAGTCCATAAGTATGGCAATACCTCCGCCTCATCTGTAGGCATTGCCCTGGACGAACTCTTAGAAGCCCACCCTTTTAACCCAGGGCAAAAAGTCCTTCTTGCCGCTTTTGGGGCAGGACTCACTTGGGGCGCCACTCTTCTTACGCAAGTTTAAAACAATGACGACTCTAGAGCAGAAATACCGTATTGCGTTTCTTTTTCCCGGGCAAGGGGCTCAATCTCCTGGGATGGGAAAAACCTTTTATGATCACTTTAGTGAGGCTAAAGAGGTTTACCAAGAGGCAGATGAAATTTTACAAGAAAACCTCTCAAAAATTATTTTTGAAGGGCCTGAAGATAAACTGACCGAAACAAAAAACAGTCAAGTGGGCATTTTTGTCACAAGCTTGGCGATGTTGAAAGTCGTGCAAAAAGAATTTCCGTCGCTAGTTCCTTATGTGACAAGCGGGCTCAGTTTAGGGGAGATCACCTCTTTAGTTGCATCGGACAGGCTAAACTTTCAAGATGGGGTACGATTTGTCCGCGAAAGAGGGCTTGCTATGCATCAAGCTTGCTTCGATCGTAAAGGGACAATGGCGGCTGTTTTAGGCCTTTCAGGAGATGAGGTTGATGCGGTCGTTAAAAATCTTGGATTGGATGGAGAACTTTGGGTCGCCAATTATAACGCCCCTGGTCAGATTGTCATCTCTGGAACCCTGGAAGGGGTAGAAAAAGGGGGAGAGGCTCTTAAAGCAAAAGGGGCCAAACGGATGGTCCCTTTGCAAGTGTTCGGAGCTTTCCATAGCGGTTTAATGGATGGGGCGGCAAAGAAGCTTGCCCCAACAATTGATCGCCTCGCCTTCAAAGATAGCTCCATTCGGATCGTGATGAATGTCCCTGGAGATTTTGTCGATCAACCTCCTCTTGTTCCTAAGTTTTTAAAAGAACAGGTGACCCACTCAGTCCGTTGGGAACAGGGCGTCCGAGCGATGGCAAAAGATGGAGTCGATCTATTTATTGAGATGGGCTGCGGAAAAGTTCTTACCGGTTTGAACAAAAAAATCGGTGTCCTAGGAAAAAGTTTGTCGATCGAAACAGTGGATGATCTGAAGAATCTTGCGGAGTTGATGAAATGATAATTTTAAAGGATCAGATTGCGTTTATCACCGGGGCAACATCAGGGATTGGAAGGTCCATTGCCGTTGCTTTTGCAAAGGCGGGTGCTCATGTGGTCGCTATTGGGACAAATCCTGAAAGAGGTTCTGAAGTCCTTAACGAAATAAAAGAGTCAAACCCTGAGGGGAATCATCGTTTTTTTTCTTTGGATGTTGCCTCTTTTTCTGCTGTCCAAACGGGAGTCGAAGAGCTGCTAAAAGCTTACGGTCGCGTAGATGTTCTCATCAATTGTGCGGGGATCACTCGCGATGCCCTCATGCTCAGGATGACCGAAGAAGATTGGGATCAGGTTCTTGAGGTTAATTTGAAATCGGCCTTCAACTTGACCAAGGCCTGCGTCCGGTCAATGGTTAAAGCCAAAAAGGGAAAGATCCTCAATATCTCCTCTGTTGTAGGGATCATGGGTAACGCCGGTCAGGCGAACTATGCTGCTTCGAAAGCAGGGATGATAGGTTTTACCAAGGCCCTGGCAAAAGAGCTGGCTGGCAGGGTGCAGGTGAACTGCATTGCCCCCGGATACATTGAGACAAAAATGACTGATCAGCTAACCTCTTCCCAAAAAGAGGCTATTCTTCAAGGAATCCCGATGGGAAGGATTGGTCGGCCTGAAGAGATTGCCTATGCAGCGCTCTTTCTAGCTTCCCCTTTATCCGACTACATCACTGGCCAGGTTTTGGCTGTTGATGGCGGAATGGCTATATAATTTTAAACAAGGAGTGGTTCACAAGATGACAACATCTGAACCAGGACTAAAACAAAGGAACGAAATGTCTCTCGAACAAGAAGTCATAGACATCGTCGTGGAACAGTTGGGTGTCGATCGGAGTGAAGTAGACTCCTCCAAAAAATTTATCGACGATCTTAACGCTGATTCTCTCGACTTAACAGAGCTCATCATGACCTTTGAAGAGCGCTTTAATTGCGAAATTTCCGAAGAGGAAGCAGAGAAGCTCAAGACAGTTGGCGACGTCGTCAAGTACGTCCAAACCCACGTCAAAAAATAAATTCCCTTGGGTCCCGGGTTCTCCCCGGGCCCCCTTCTACCACAGAGGGCACGAATCATCGCTGCCTGATTTAGATTCACAGCCGAAGGCTCTCTGCGTCTCTATGGTGAAATCTAAAATCAAACTTCGCTACTATTTGGGTGCCTCGGTTTAGTTTTTTAAAGGGTTTTGTGTCTAAATTAATTTTATGATATCATCTTAGTTTGTTATGGATGATTTATCTAATAAAAAGATTAAGGTTGATTTAACCAAGATCGGCCTGAATGCAGAGGTTGCACTACGCTCAGCTTTGCCCTTTCTCGATAAGGTGGGGGTTATTTTGTTGCAAGAGCTTCTCTTCAGCTCTTTAGAGACTTCCATTGAAGAGGTCGCAGAAGCTGTTGATTTGGCATTTGATGAGGTTGAAGAGGGACTCGACCAACTTCTTCCTTTAGGCCTTTTTGTCAAAAACGGCTCTAAGCTTACGCTCAACAAAGAAAAAAGACGGACGCTCGAAATCGAAGCTCAAAAGTTCGAAGAAGATTTCCATCCCGACCTTAACTACCTTAAAGCAAGACTTTCCCTCCTGCCACCCTCTGTTTTGCTCGATTGGTATGTCGTACCGAGAAGTTGCCACGATATTTTTAGCTCCTTAGTCGAAAAACACTTCCAACACCCTCGATTTTTCCAACGGTATATCGAAGAGCTCCAATTTGACGACCATAGACTGCAAACGATCGTCAAAGAGCTCTATCACAGTGAAGGGCTGGCCCTCTCATTCCAAGATTTCCAGGTTGCTTTCGGGATCTCAAGAGAGGAGCTCCATTCTCTCCTCCTACTTCTCGAATACCATTTTGTGGCCTTCCTCAAATATCTCCCCACTTCCGAGGGATGGGAAGAGATGATCGTGCCGATCAAAGAGTGGCATGACTACGCCCATTGGGTAGGAAAGGGGATCGAACCCTCTTCTTATCCCGTCGAACCGACAGACAAAATCCCTCAGCCGGAAAAAACAATCTATTTAAAAGAACGGCAAGTCAAAGGGATCGAAAGACGTCTAAAAGGGGCCAAAATTGGAGAATGGGTCTCTATTGATCAATTTTTAAGCCATTTAGACATCCCCATGCATGAACCTCATGAGCCTCTTCTGGAGACTAGAGGGCGTCGTTGGTCTTATACGCTTCCCAATCACACCGTCGAAGATAAAGCCGCTTTCCGCTCCCTTCTCTTCGAACGTTTTGCTAAAGCAGGCGTTGTCATTGTCGGCAAGAAAGACAACCGTTGGTATTTTTCTCTCACCCGGCAGGGGAAAGACTTTCTCTCGTAATCTGATAGGAACAAACTCCCCTTTTGAGAAGAGGGGTGGTTGAAGTCACGACGATTTGTCCCGTCCCATCGGCCATTTCCCACCACCGTTCGATCCGTAAAGGGTCAAGACTTGCTGTTAGATCATCCAATAAAAGGAGAGGCGGGGCTTTATTGGCCTCCTTGAGGAGGGCATGATGAGCAAGTTTTAAAGAGAGAAGGTAAGATTTCTTTTCCCCTTCACTCCCAAAATGTTTCACCTCTTTCCCATTCAAAAGCAGTTCGACCTCATCCCGATGGGGGCCCGAAAGGGTGTAACCGAGGGTGCTATCCCTTCCCCGATCTTGTTTCCATAGAGATAAAAGATCCCCTTTTTTTGTCGCGTAATGGAGTTTGAGTTCTTTCATTTCACCAAGAAGATGGCGAAAGAGGGGAGCTGCAAAATCGGCCAGTTCAAGGACAACTTTGCTTCTTGCCTCGATCAAATAGGCTCCACTTTTTGCCATCTCGATCTCTATCCCATCGAGACTCTGAAACCGTTTCATTTTAAGGTTCATGTTCCGTCTCATGAGCCCTTTTTCGTAACGGATCCGGTGGTGCAAATAAAGGGGATCTCTCTGTGAAAGGATCAGATCAAGAAAGCGACGCCTCTCCTCTCTTGCCCCATTGATAATATCAAGATCGGCAGGGGTCAAGGAGACGCCGGGCAGGAGGCCGACAACAGCGCTAACGCTTTTTAACTTTTTTTTCTGAAAGAAAAAGGAACCCTTTTCCCCATATTCCCACTCCAAAAGTCTTGTAATAGCTCGCTCTTTGAAATAGAGCTCGACTTCTGCTTTTTCGCACCCCTCTTTGACGAGTTGCAAAGGTTTTCGCGTACGAAAGGAATAGCCTGTTACGAAAAGATGAAGGGCCTCTAAAAGGGAACTTTTCCCGACCCCATTTTCACCAAAAAAGAGATTGATGCCGGGGGCAAAAACAAAAGATGCCCCCTTAAAGCATCTAAACTGACTAAGTCGAACTCTCTCAATTTCCATCAAGGCGCATAGGCATCAGCATAAAGAGGGGAGTCGTCTTGTGATGGAAAGGCGATCCCTCTTCTTGGTCGATTAAAAGACCTGGATTAAAAGAGTCGGTGAGTCCAAGAGTGACTGTTTCCCCCTTGCAATGGCGGAGAATATCGAGAAAATAGCCTGGGTTGAAGGCAATATCGATCTTTTCGCCGCTATACTGAACAGGCATAGTCACCCGCCCCTCGCCCACATCAGCCGCATTGGCTGAAAGCCTGAGCTCCTGCGGAGCAAAGGTGAAACGGACCGATTGAGAGGAGTCTGCGGTAAAAAGGGAAACTTGTCTGAGCAAAGAGGTGAGCTCTTCCCGATGGAGGGTGAGCATCTCTTGCGGTTTTTCGGGGATAACGCGCATAAAATCAGGGAATTCCCCTGGCAATAGCTTTGTTGTAAAAAAGAAAGAGGGCGTTTCTATAGCGACTCTCTCATTCTGAAGGTAGAGGTTCATCCTCTCTTCTCCTTCCAAGTTCCGGAGAAGTTCTTCGACAGCTCGGATCGGGAGGATGTAATTGCCTTGGAAAGATTCAGAATCTGCAGGTGGAAGGTGAGCTTTGGAAAGGCGCTTGCCGTCGGTTCCGACAAAAGTGATGAGCCCCTCTTCCATCCGGACTAAAACACCGGTCAACACATAGCGGCTGTCTTCTTTAGAGACAGCAAAGGCTGTCTTATAGAGAGACTCCCGAAATGTTTTGGCGTCGATCTCAAATTTTTTAGCCCCTTGCATGTCGGGGAATGGGGGGTATTCTGTCGCAGGAAGAGAGTGGATCTTGAAACGGGAGGCGTTTGCTGTGATTTCAACGATATCATCTTTCCCTTTCGAGATTTCAACAGCATGGCAGGTCAGCTCGCGGATAAGCTGAGTCAGCCTCCTTGCGGGAAGAGTCGTGATCCCCTCTTCGAAAACCTTAGCTTCTGCAAAAGCTTTTAACCCGATCACAAGGTCGGTTCCAACAACTGTCAGGAGATTGCCTTTAGCTTCTAACAAGATGTTAGAGAGAATAGGAAGGGCAGCTTTTTGCCCCACAACCGTCTGAAGACGTGTTAACAAGTGAAAAAGATCTTGGCGCTGAGCGATAAAACGCATGGGAATCCCTAAGAAAACAAAACCGGAGCATACCACTTTTTATGTTTTCCGCTTACACTATTGAACTCATGGATCTTGTTTCTAATCGTAAAGCCTTTCACGACTTTGAAATCCTCGACACGTTCGAGGCTGGCATCGCCTTGCTCGGAACGGAGGTCAAATCTCTCAGAGACCATCACGGTAGTCTTGCCGAAGCCTATGTGATCGTCGAAGAGGGAGAAGCCTTCCTCGTTTCAGCCTCTATCCCTCCCTATAAGCATGGGAATATCCATAACCATGAAGAGAGGCGAAAAAGAAAACTTCTCCTCCATAAAACGGAAATTTTTGCCTTAAAAAGACAGCGAGAAGAGAAGGGACTGACGATTAT
>JAGVKY010000136.1 GCA_020050175.1 Parachlamydiales bacterium | reverse complement strand
TGAACTGACGAAGCAGGGGATGCCTCGAAGGGGAAAAATTTAAATTGAAAAATCTGGATTAAGGAGTGACTTTTAATTTAAGAGTTTTTCAACAAGACCTCACATTTCTACAAAAAAAAGCCCCTTTTTTATCAAAAGAGGCCTATTCTATTTAAATAAAATCTGTGTCGCTGAGATTACTAGACTTGAGCCATTCCCCCGTCAACAAATAATTCTATTCCTGTGACGAAACTACTCTCATTGGACCCCAAAAATGCAACCGCATTGGCAATTTCTTCCGAAGTGCCAAAACGGCCTAAGGGAACGCTTGCCGCAAGCTGATCTTTCATCTTTTGATTTTCTTCTTTACTCCCCCCCATATTATTGACTCCCGGGGTATCAATGGGACCTGGACTGACGACATTTACACGGATTTTTCTAGGCTTTAAGTCGACTGTCCAACACCGAGCGAAGGACCTAACAGCCGCTTTTGTAGCACTGTAAACACTCATGGAAGGCATTCCAATAGAGGAGACGATAGAAGCATTCAGAATAATCGAACCCCCATCGACGAATAGAGGAAGGGCTTTTTGAACAGTAAAAAGTACTCCTTTGACATTGATATCAAAGGTTTTATCAAATTGTTCTTCCGTAATGCTGCCGATAGGCGCCATTTCGATCACACCAGCGTTAGCAAAAAGGATGTCAATATGCCCCTTTTCTTTCTTTACAACCTCATAGAGACGATCTAGATCTTTTAAGTTCGAGACGTCCCCTTGGACTATGGTGACATTTTTCCCAATTTCCTTCGCAGCTTCATCAAGCTCTTTCTGCCTTCGGCCGGTGATAAACACATAGGCCCCCTGGTCTACAAATTTTTTGGCTGTGGCCAATCCGATTCCGCTGTTAGCACCGGTGACAACGGCGATCTTCCCTTCGAGTCTCTTCATTTCTTTAACCTCTGAAAAAAAATGATATTGTCAAAAAGACTTTTCATTAACAACCCTATTGCTCCAAAACAAGGTATTCGCTACAAACGGAGCGATAAAAATAAAACAGGCGACTGTCCTTTGAAATACTTACTGACTTGACACGTGATTTTGTCTATAATTCTACTAAAGAATACCCCGTGAGATCTTTAAATAGATTGATTAAGAGGTTAAGACGCCTTAGTCGAAATCTTAGCCGCAAACAAAAGGGCAAGTGGCAAAATATATCACAGAACTTGCAGCAGAAAACCGGATTGTTCTCATAACAACTCACGACCTGCATTTACTTGAGCCATTCCTCCAATTTTGCTTTGAAAAGAGTGACCCACTTCTCTACTTTGAAACAAAGCAAATGTGAGGGAATCGATGGATATTAAAGTTGGATTTATGGGTCTTGGGAGCATGGGACTACCTATGGCTCAAAATATTCTTAAAGGGGGATTTCCCCTCTCGGTTTACAATCGGACAAAAGAAAAAGCCTCTTCTATTATTGAGCAAGGTGCAAAATGGGCCTCTACACCTGCGGCACTCGCAGCTCAATGTGACGTGATCATTAGCATGGTTTCCAATGACGCTGCATTAAATGAGATTGTAGAGGGTCCATCGGGAATTTTAAGCTCCTCTAAAAAACTTTCGATTCATATTTCGATGAGCACAGTCTCCCCAGAGTTAAGCGATACACTCGAAAAAAAGCACAAAGAGAATGGAATTGCCTACTTATCAGCTCCAGTCACTGGGAGACCTGAAAGAGCGCAGGCTGGGACTTTGTGGATCTTTTTAGCGGGTGACTCTCATGCCAAAAAAACAGCAACTCCCATCTTGGAGGAAATGAGCACTAAGATTTTCGATCTAGGAGAAAAACCTAGCCAAGCCTCGCTTTTTAAGCTCTGCAATAACTTTATGATTCTTGGTTTGATTGAAACGATGTCTGAAGCAGCCACGATGCTTGAAAAGGGGGGAATCTCAACCGAAAAGGCTGCGGAGGTCTGGGGGAACTCTTTATTTGATGCACCTATCTTTCATACCTATTTTCCCATTCTCTGCAAGCGAAGCTATAAAGAGGGGGGTTTTGCTCTCAACTTAGGACTAAAAGATATGAGACTTCTGCAACATTGTGCTGACCAGGCCCAAGTCCCCATGCCTTTACTTTCTGAGCTTCAAACAAAACTCCTTGCTAGCATGAACTTGGGCCGAGAAAAATATGACTGGTCAGCCATTGCTCTCCTTACACGGGAACTTGCCGGTTTGTCCTAGCCTTCGCATCATGACCATCGAAGATTCTATTAGTAAAATAATCCCCCGGGATGAATCAGTTCAAACAATTGATCCATTGGAGGGAGGATTTTCAAATGATATTTGGCGAATAACGACCAATGGGAGATGTTACATCTTCAGAGCTCCCAAAAAAAAGGGCGTCCCCTCCCATTTTGAGAAAGTCTTAGAAATCTATAAAAAGGCTTCTGAACAAGGTTTAGGTCCAAAAGTTATAGGCGATAATTTAAGCGAACAGCAGATGTTATTGGAATATATCGAACATATTCCCTGGCCATCTTACCAAGTGGATGCAACTCCCTATGAAGAGACCATGCGAGTATTACGCTGTTTTCACCAAATCATGCGACCTGAGCGAGTGACTGCGCCTGATCGAATCTATGCCCCTTTTGATTCGATTTTTGGATCAAAAAGCCTTTTAGAGACATCGGATCTCCCCACACAATTTGCAGAGGCACTATCCAAAACCGAGCAAATCTATAAAATATTAGAGCCTTGGCTAAAAGCTAATGCAACTCTCTCTCATGGCGATTTTGGCAAACACAATGTTCTTCTCTCTAAAACAAAGGGACCCCTCCTGATCGATTTCGACTCTAGCTCAATCGGCGACCCTTTTTTTGATGTCGCTAAATTTTCGGTCTCTTTACCTAAAAAAGATCGACTTGAGCTCCTCTCATCCTACCTAGGCCAACAACCCACGCCGGAAGAGACGACTCACTTGGAACTCATGGAGATGGCTCTTCTAATGGTGGTCGTCATTGTCCGGTTTAAACGTGCACAAAAGAGTACCGGAGATCGTCTATCCAAAAATGAAATGGAACAGCTCTTGCATTCAGACACGCCGCTCCCCTCCTTTCTAGAGATCCCCTTTGGAGATTCCTCCCCTCAAGCAAGGCAAAAAGGGGCCATTTATGCTCTCGCCGAATTCCTAAGAAGAAGCAATGCTATTAACTTAATGACTTGTCTCAAATTCCAATTTTCTAAACATGTTTATTATGAACGGTAATGAGGGAATAAACCGGCATCATTAGGACAGCGCTTTTTGATGAAAAAAGATTTGATAGTAATGGCGACGGCTTGCAGATAGTAACTAAAGGGAATCTAGCCATCGAGACCTTAACGTCCTTTATAATCGGCACCTGACACAAGGAGGACCCCATTTGTAACGTAAGCGTCAAGGGGGACCCAGGTTATAAAGAAGAGGTGCCAGCTGCTACCGTGTTCTCTTAAAAGGAGAAAAGGGTATGCGGTCCTCTAAAGAAT
>JAGVKY010000083.1 GCA_020050175.1 Parachlamydiales bacterium | reverse complement strand
CGGGTGGGGCTGCCCCTGAAATCAGGTATGCTTCTGCCGCTCCTCCCACTGAAATAAGGGGGACAGACGCTAAGATTGAGGGGCTAAAAGACCGAATGGTCATCAGCTCGCCAATTCTTGCTGCGAGTGAGAGTCGTGTATGGGATAGTGCTTTTCAGAGTTGGAGTGCAAAACATCCTGGAGGAACAGAAGAAAAATTTTCTGAGGCTGTTTTGAAAGAATTTTGGAAAGAATATCAGATCTCCCTAGGGGAAAAATCTGGATCCGAAGATGAGTTTGTAGAATCCCTTTTCAAAGAATATGGAACCCATCTACCACTAGATATTGTAAAATACGCATCAGCCATCTTTTTGGGAGACCGAGAGCATCGTCTCATTGGAGACGGTAGTTACGGATCTGTTGTTAGAGGACTTGAAAAAGAGAAGAGGGATGAAAAAATTTGGATCTTTTCTCCCAATATCCAAGAGCACCCCTTAGGAGAAGGGGGACTTAACGTTGTTGAAAAGATCAAGGGGATCTCTTTTGTCGCCCGAGCGGGAGCAGTTACCACAAAGGGGATCAGGGAATATGCCACTCGAGAACCCAAATCTCCTTCCATGAGTCGGCTTTTAACTGAAAAACAAGAAGAGGCGCCCGAAGATCCCGGCAATGAAACGCTTGCCTTAACCCATCGAACAGCAAGGGAAGATGTCGAAAGCGGAAGGAAACTCCCTTTAGGGGTACAACTGGATGAAAAAGGGAGGGTTGTTGGTCTTGTAAAACCTTTTCTTGTAGAGGTCAAAGATCCCAAAAAAGCCTACATGAAGCTCTATAAAGGAGGTTCTTTCGAGAGTTGGATTAAGAATTTTAATCCTTCACACCAGGAAATTTTAAAAGCCTTTGGAGGCGGCATGCATGGCTTTGCTGCCCTGATAACTTATGGGCTCATGCACAAAGACATTAAACCCGGCAATCTCTTCGTCGATATTGATGAGAATGGGGTTGTGGCTGTCAAAGTGAGTGACTTTGATGGAGTTTTTGAAGCGTCCAGGGTGAGTAAGGATATCGACCCTGATGAGTTACTCGGCCTCGTACAAAACTTCCCAATTTCCGACAATGAAGGGCTTTCTTTTGCTTATAATCTTTTATCCGACTACGAACTTTTTTCGAGTGTCTGTTCGAAGACTGAAAAGGCTGTTGTGGATCTTGAAGAGACTCTTGAGGAGTTAGATGCGATTCCTGAAGAGGAGCGAACAGAGGCAGATTATCAAAAAGTTGATGATGCGAGGGACAACCTCGTTTCCTTACGCAATCAACAAATTTTATTGGTCAGAGAGATGCAAGTTTTCCAAATGAGTCTCTCTCTGTACGAATCGCTAGCTGGTCCTGATTCTCAAATTAAAAGAGATCCAGCGTCGATTTTCAAATTTGTCATACAACCTGTTGACAAAGAAGAGATTGCTGATTTGGTGAAAAAGTTAAACTTAACGAGCGAACAGGCAGAGACTTTAACTCAATTTTTCAGTGAAACAATTGGGAAAGATACCATGGAAAGGGCGGATGGCAAAATGACTTACAAACTCTATCAAAAACTGGAACAACTCTTATGACAACACCGGTCGTAAAATCGTGCAAACGGTGGATGGAAAGTTTACAAACAGATTTACCTTTTAAGCTTTTTAACCAAGAAACGGCTGAAGAAATGCTGTCTATCCTTCAAGAAACCCTGACTAAGATAGCTCCATTTTGCCAATCGACCCATTTTCGACTTTTAAAGGACAAACTCACCCTCATCCAGTCAGTTGGAGCTGTTAAAAAAGCGGTAGTTCTTTTGCAGCATGCCTTACGCGACCTTAATAGGGTTGAAGCCCTTTCAGAAGCGCGGCACGATTTTCCTGAAAGCCATCCTGATCGTACCGTCCTATTTCGAGCTCTTGAAAGAGCAAAAGAGCAACTCGATCAAGCAAAAGAAGCAGCCATCCAATCCCAAGCTCGGCTAGCAGCAACCGCGGATAAAATAAAAGTTTTCGAAGTAGTTTTAGATCTTTTTGTGGAACTAGGTGGGAATAAAAGCCTAAACAGAACACCTGCGCCCTATTACAATGTCAAGCCTGTCGGCCAAAAAGAGGTCACCATGATCATTGATTCACTTCAGCTGCCTATCCATTTAGCAACTTCCTTGAGTGAGCTTTTTCAGAAAACGATAGGGACTCCCGAAGGATCGATTACAAAGGAAGAAGCTCTCAGATATTTTAAAATGATTACAGCCGAATCCTCTTGAGAATTCAAAGAAGATAGTGTACAGTCTTTGTCACATCTTTTTTGGGAGAATACGATTCATGGGAAAAGAGAGAACACTCTCGATCATTAAGCCCGATGCCGTTGAGAAAAACAATATTGGCGAAATTTTGAGCCGCTTTGAAAAGGCTGGCTTACGCATTGCTGCTGCTAAAATGTTGCAACTGACCAAAAGGGAAGCTGAAGCATTTTACGCGGTTCACCGAGAAAGGCCCTTCTTCGGCGATCTGACTGGTTTTATGTGCTCAGGCCCTATCCTGGTTCTCGTCCTGGAAGGGGACAACGCTGTGATGAAAAATCGCGAAATCATGGGAGCAACAGACCCTAAAAAGGCAGCTCCTGGAACAGTCAGGGCAGACCTCGCCGCATCGATTGATGAAAATGCCGTACATGGTTCAGATTCTTTAGAGAATGCAGAGGTAGAGATCGACTTTTTCTTTGGAGAAGACGAAATTTGCCATCCTCGCAATACTGTTAAAGAACCTAAGAAAGGTGGCTGCGGCGACCATTCTTGCGGCTGTCATTAATCTTTATTTAGAAGTTATCCGTTGGCTGGAGTTAAAAAGAAATCACATGCGCACATTCCTCGTTTTCCTTCTTTTCTTATTTCCTCTAGCTGCGGAAGTTGAAAAAACTTTATCGATTATCAAACCCGATGCGGTGAAAGCTCATCACATCGGGGATATTCTCTCGATCTACGAAAAAAACGGCCTTGAAATCGTCCACCTCCGGATGGTGCATCTATCCCCAAAAGAGTCAGCTGCTTTCTATGAAGTCCACAAAGACAAAGGCTTTTATCAAGAGCTTGTCGATTTTATGGCTTCTGGACCTAGTGTGGCTGTCGTTTTGAAGGGTGAAAATGCTATTGCCAAAACACGGGAGCTGATGGGAGCCAAAGACAAACCAGGCTCAATCCGTGCCCTTTATGGCACTTCTGTAGGAGAAAACGCCGTTCACGGCTCTGATTCAAAAGAAAACGCTGTCAACGAGATCCTCTTCTTCTTCCCCGCCACCTAACAAGGATTCTTTATTAAGATAGTTAGAGGTAGCAGCTTGTTAGAAGGCGACTTGGCCGATAACGGTGTTAATGAAGTTACCGATGGCTCTTGCAAAGTAATGATAGGTATTTTGCTTCATGGGATTGGCCTTTTGCCTGTCCTCACGAAAGCCTTGATCTATCTGATTGGCAATCCGTTTGCTTTCGAAAAATATGACCAGTTCATGATCGCAACGGATGCTTTTACCACCCAGATTGCACGATCCAAACCATCCTTTTTTGCCATCGACTGTTCCTACTTTTTTATGGTAGTAGAAGGTCGGGTCGGAAAAAAGATGCACTTTACTAAAAAACTGTAAACCAAACCGATTAATCTTATAGGTAATTTTTTGAGCAAAGCCAACTTCGTCACTCCCAAAGTAGCCGTGAACTTCGATTCCCTGCTTCTTTTTTTGGATTAAAACGTCTTTGAACTCTTTATCCGGGGTAAAATAAAGACCTGCGACATATGCCCCCTCCTCTGCACTATCAATCATCCCCATCATTTCGTGGACAATCGGATTATGCCCCCGATGTTCGGGACCAGAGACTAAAACCTTGGTTTTAACTCCAGGGCATTTTTTAGGGTGATTCTCAAACTCTGGACAAACAGTTTCTATCTCACCTGCTGCATAGTGAAGCCACTCTTTCTTCCCTGTTGTCCGATATTCCCAGATGGCATACAAACGGAAAAATTGGTCTCTAAGTGTTTTAGCAATTTCACCTTTACCAAACCCATCGGCATCGCGGAATTTTTTTGGCATCAATTCTTTGAAAATCCTTCCCGCTAGATTATCTTTGACTTTCTTTCTAGCCTCTAAACAAGCTCCCCGTTCATCTATAGGGGAACCTCCAACGGAAAAATAGAGGTCATCAACGACCAAGATTTTTGTATGATTTTCGGTGCTATGAAGATAAGGATCTAAATGAGGAATTCTTCCCGAAATCAGCATGTGGAAGCGATCGGGGTATTGCTCCTGAAGCGCTTTCAATCTTGCTGTATCTTGATCAGTTAAAAGGTCGCTCATCACAAGAATAGTCACTTTAAGATCAAGGCAGACTTCTAAACGTTCCTGCATGATATCTAAGGCTTGCTGCCAATATTCTCCCCCAGCAAAACAGGGCGAAAGAAGGATCGATTTTTGGGCTGACTTTAGCATCGCGAGCTTCATTTCGTATGATTTTGTTCCATCATGTTCGATGAGAAGGTCGCTTCGAATATATTTTCCGAGAGGCGGTCCTGTTTGATCAATTTTTTGATCCCAATCGAGAAAAATATGGTGAAGATTAGGAAAAAAGAAATGGAAGACAGGGGCTCCCACACAACGGATAGCCACAATCCCTACAGAAATGCCAAGTCCCATGAGAGCTCCAACACCCCCCCCTATCACCGCCCCTACGATGGTGCTGCCAAGCATAAGGAGGCATGCCAAAGCAATCATCTTGATCCGATGATGACGATGATAATGATCATCTACCTGCTGTTTTTCCCCAATTTGCGGAGGTCGATATGGCTCTATGCGAGCCCCTTGAACTGCCATCATCCTAAATTGTTTTTAAATTTACAAATGGTCCCATTTAGAAGGCGACTTGGCCTATGAGAACTTGCATGACATTACCAATAGCTTTGGCAAAGTAATGGTAAGCATTTCTTTCCATTGGCTTCGCTTTTTCTCGGTCCTCGCGAAAGCCTTGATCGATTTGATCGACGATTCGCTTGCTATCGAAAAATAGGGTTAGTTCATGATCGCAACGAAGGCTCTTACCACCTTGGTTGCAGGAACCAATCCAACCTTTCTTGCCATCAACCGTGCCCACTTTTTTGTGGTAATAGAAAGTTGGATCAGAGTAGAGATGGACCTTAGCAAGAAACTCTAGGCCAAACCGGTTAATCTTGTAAGTCAGTTTTTGACCTAAACCTATCTGGTCGTTTCCAAAGTAACCATGCACTTCGACTCTTTCCTTCTTCTTCCTAGTCAATAGGTCTTTAAATTCCTTATCAGGAGTGAAATATAGGCCCGAGATGTTGGCCCCCTTCTTTGCCCCATCGATTATCCCCATCATTTCATGGATGATAGGATTATGCCCCCGATGTTCGGGACCAGAGACTAAAACTTTCGTTTTGACTCCTGGGCACCGATTTGGGTGATCTTCAAACTCTCTGCAGACGCTATCTGTCTCACCTGCTTCGTAATGCAGCCATTCCCTTTTTCCTGTCGTCCGGTAATTCCAGAGGGCATACAAGCGGAAAAACTGATCTCTCATTGTTTTGGCAACTTCACCTTTTCCGAATCCGTCTGCATCACGAAATTTTTTAGGCATTAGCTCATTAAAAAGGGCTCCAACAAGATTATCTTTACCATTTTTCTTTTTGTTTTTTAAACAAGCTCCCCTTTCATTTATCGGTGAGCCACCGGTTGAAAAATATTTATCGTCCACCACCAAAATTTTTGTGTGATTCTCAGCCATGTGGAGGTAGGGATAGATTCCAAACTGAAACTCAGTAATGACGACGTTAAATTGATCGGGGTAGCTCTGTTGAAATTGTTTAATGCGTTCTCTATCCTCGTCAGTCATCAAGCAATTCGCAATCAGGAGCGAAACTTTCAAATCGACGCACGATTTCATACGCTCCTCGATGATATCGAGGGTTTCTTGCCAGTATTCGCCCCCGGCATAACAGGGAGATAGAAGGATCGACTTTTGAGCTGACCTAAGCATCGCAAGCTTCATGTTGTAGGACTTTTCTCCATCATTCTCGATCAACATGTCGCTATAAACATATTTCCCTAAAGTCGGCCCTGGATGGGGAATATTTTTGTCCCAGTCGAGTTTGATGTTGTGCTTGTGAGGGAAAATTAAATGAAAAAGATGAATCCCGCCATAACGAGCTCCAATGACTCCGATTGAAATTCCGAGGCCGAAGAGCGCTCCAACGCCTCCGCCCAAAATTGCGCCAGTAACAGTAGAGCCTAAGATAAAAAGAATCGCTAAAGCGATCATTTTAATCCGATGATGACGATGGTAGGCATCTTCAAACTGTCTGACTTCGCCAAACTGAGGAGGTGGTGGTTCTACTGGGTCTATAGGTGCCATATCATCCACCTATATAATTATTTGACCCGGAACAACGGCGAGAACATCTCCGAATATTCGAGCACCGTAGTGTTCAACGTTCATTTCCATCTGTTTCGATTTCTCACGATCAGCTCGGAAGCCTTGATCTAGCTGCTGTGCAATCCGCCTGCTTTCGAAAATGATGGCAACTTCGTGGTCGCACCGGGCACTCTTACCTGCTAAATTACAGGAGCCAATTCCCCCCCGTTTTCCATCAACAGTCCAGACTTTTTTGTGATAAAAGTAATCGGGATCAGAGAAGAGATAAGCCCTTTCAAACTTTTCTAGACCCCGTCGGTTAACTTTAAAGATAATCTTTGGTGTCAGACGGCCGCTATCTTCACCGAAGTAACCATCGATCGCGATACCCTGCGCTTTTTTTCTTTCTAAAACAGCTGAAAGCTCTGGATCTGGCAAGAAGTAAAGGCCAGAAACATTCGCCCCCTCTTCTGCTCCATCAATCATCCTTCCCAATTCACTGATGATAGGATTTGCCCCTCTATGTTCGGGACCTGAGACCAAAACCTTGGTTTTGACTCCAGGACATTTATTTGGATGATCCTCAAAAGGTTGGCAAACAGTATCGACTTCTCCTGCAGTGTAATGGCGCCACTCTTTTTTCCCTGTCGTGCGGTACTCCCAGATCGCATAAAGGCGGAAAAATTGATCTCGAAGAGTTTCGGCAAGTTCTCCCCGGCCGAAAGCGTCAGCATCTCTGAACTTAGCGGGCATAGCAGCGGCAAAGGCAGAAGCTAGGACGTTTTGTTTTTCAGCTTTCTTCTTATTAGGCTCTAAACAAGCGCCCATCGCATCAATAGAAGATCCCCCCACAGCAAAATAACGGTCATCTACCACTAACATTTTTGTGTGGTTCTCAGTGGTGTGCAGATAGGGTTCAACATGAGCGACCCGGCCAACCATCAAAAGATTAAACCGTTCTGGATGGGCGGCCTTAAGGGCCTCCATTCTCTCGACATCATCTGGCATCAAAAGATCTTTTGCTACGAGGATCGTCACCTTAAGTTCAGGACACGCTTCCAACCGCTCTTCGATGATATCAAGAGCTTTCTGCCAATATTCTCCACCAGCAAAACAGGGTGAAAGAAGAATAGATTTTTGAGCCGATCGAAGCATAGCAAGCTTCATTTCGTAAGATTTCGTGCCATCCTGTTCGATAAACATGTCGCTTCGGACAAATTCACCCACAGCAGGTCCAGGCTTTTCAATTTTTTGATCCCAATCAAGGAAAATATGGTGGATATGAGGAAAGATGTAATGAAAGAGGCTCATCAAGATAGGACGGAGACAAATCAGTCCCACTCCAACACCTAAACCGATCAAAGTGCCAACTGGACCTCCCGCTATAGTTCCAACTAAAGCCAGCCCTATGACCAAAATACAAGAGAGAGCCAGCATATGAATGCGGTGATGCTGGTGATACTTGTCCTCCACCTGATGATTTTCCCCAAACTGAGGAGCTGGTCGTGCATCGATTCTTTGAAAGGCCATAGTTTATCTCTAACTTTTATAGAAATATTTTATACAAAAGAGGTCAAGATAGTATCGGGCTTATACTAAGCTATTTTAAAGAGTGAAATCCTCACCGAGATAAGCTCGGCGAGCAATCGGATTAGCAACGAGTTCTGTCGGCGTGCCAGATAGAAGGACTCTTCCCCCTTCAATGATATAGCTTCTATCGACGCAGCTCAAAATCTCACGGGCATTATGGTCGGTAATAAGGACCGAAATTCCCTTTTGAGACAAATGGGCTATTAAAGCTTTAACGTCTGCGATTGATTTTGGGTCAATATTAGCAAAAGGTTCGTCTAAGAGAAGGAACGTTGGCTGAGTGACCAAAGAACGGGTAATTTCAAGCCTTCGCCTCTCACCGCCGGAAAGAGTGCCTGCTTTCTTTTTGGACAAATGGGAAAGATGGAGCTCCTCTAAATGTTCTTCCAATCTCCTTTTTCTCTCTTTTCCCGAGAGAGGAAAGGCCTCTAAAACTAAGAGGATATTTTGCTCTACTGTTAGATTGGGAAAAATTGAGGGCTCCTGAGCCAAATAACCCATCCCCCGCCTTGCTCTTTCGTGAACGGCAAGAGGTGTGACCTCCTCACCAAAGAAAATAACTCGCCCTGCATCGGGACGAATCAGCCCAATTGTCATGTAAAAGGCCGTGGTCTTACCGGCCCCATTAGGACCTAAAAGAGCGACCACCTCACCCTCCCCTACCTCAAACGATAACGTATCGACTACCAGCCGATGTCCATACCGCTTAACAAGTCCGTCAACTTTCAGTGCCGTGTTCATTTTTTTCCCCTTTGAGAGGAATTCCCCCCTTTTTGAGTGGAAAGGGTCATCTCACCGATCCCTTCTACTGAGTCGATCTTGCCCGAGAGATCCCAGCGGAAGGAGAGAGCATCCACCTCCATCTCTACTCCATGAGTTTTATCGACAAAAAAGGCCCTCTCTTCCGATTTTGCAGAGACAAGACCCTCTCTCTTATCTAGATGGAGATCTAATGTTTCGGCTTTAGCCTCTTGGAAAGGGGCAGAGTTGTAAGCTAAACGGTGCTTAAGCGTTACCCCATTCCCTAAAATAATATGGGAAATGGTCCCTTTATCCACGGCTGCCTTCAAAGAATGGCCGAAAAGGGTCATATATTCTGATTCCGCTTCGATATTTCCATCTGCAATTTCTAGAAGGTCTCCGTCGAAAGAAAGCGCCCCTGTAAAAGGGACCTTCCATCCGTTGGGGGTTTCGATAAAACCACCCTCATGTGTTAAAATTTTTCCCTCTTCGTAGTGAAGAGATGGAGTTTCAAAAAAAATTTTTTCCCCTCTGAGTATTCCTTTACCCTCTACATTTCCGGTGAGAAGGCAAACGGGAGAGGAACTAAATTGGAAATCGCCAAGGTCGGCCTTCAATTCAACTAAATCCTCTTCTTTGATTTCGATCCCCTTTGCCTTTAAAAGGTGGGAGGAAAAGAAAAATTCAGCTTCACTAGCAAGAAAAGTCCGTTGTTTTTTATGGGGGATATCCCAAGTCCCCTTCACTTCTCCCCAAGCTTCGCTCCAACCTCCCTTTTGGTGGGCCATCAAAAGAGCCTTTTCACAACAGACCTCCCAATGCTCCCCATTTGAGAAATAAATCTCTTTTTTTACCCCTTGCCTATCGTAAGAAGTCGTTTTTGGTGGAGTTGGGGGTGAAAAATAAAAGGAAGGAGAGGGATATAACTGTTGATAGTAAAACCAACCTCCTATGAGAAGAGCCGTTGGAAGTAAAAGTAGGGCAATGGCTCTTCTAAACATTAAACAGAGAGAGCCACCTCTTCTCGAAGATGATCGTAAAGTCTTTTAAGGGAGTTCAAAAGGGAGGCAAGTGCAGAAAAAGGGATCTGGGCAGCTTTATCACTTTTGGCCTCTTCAGGATTAGGATGAGCTTCCATAAAGAGAAAGTTCGCCCCGGCAGCGAGTGCAGCTTTCGCAAGAGGGGGAACAAATTCTCTTTGACCCCCAGAAGAGGTTCCATTGCCACCCGGCAGTTGCACAGAATGGGTCGCATCGAAACCGACGGGATAGCCTAATTTTTGCATGATGGGAATTCCCCTCATATCACTCACTAGATTGTTATACCCAAAGCTTGTCCCTCGATCGACTAAGAGAAGATTGTGGTTTCCCTCCGAAGTCACTTTATGGACCACTTGCTCCATATCCCAAGGAGCCAAAAACTGCCCTTTTTTGACCTCAACAACCCGCCCGCTTTTTGCAGCAGCTAGGATCAAATCGGTCTGGCGTGAAAGGAAGGCCGGAACTTGCAGAACATCAATAATTTCTTGAGCTGCCCTCACCTCTTCCACCGTGTGGACATCGCTGACAACAGGAAGATCAAATTCGTTTTTGACTTTTTCAAGAATCCGCAACCCCTCATCCATGCCGACTCCCCTAAAACCCTGAATCGAAGAACGATTAGCCTTATCGTAGCTCGCTTTAAAAACGAGGCCAATCCCTAGATCGCCAAAAAGATTTTTTAGAAACTCAGCCGCTCGAAGGGTAAATTCCTCCCCCTCAATGACACAAGGGCCACAAAAAATGACAAGAGGACTCTCGGGGCCAATCTCCAGAGAGCCGATTGAGACAGTTCGGATACGAGGTTCTTTTTCCATGCCAAAAATTATCAGCCCTTTTCATCACCAAGTCAATTCTCTTGTTTATTAAATTAATATTTAACACGGAGCTTTGAAATTTTTGCCGAATCCCCTTTGATAAAGTCTTCATAGAGTAAAATATCCAAGAGAAGGATTTGTTCATCAACGATTGTAAGCTACGATTTTCTATAAATCTTTTCTTAGGGTCACCTAAGTCAATTGCGAATATAAGGTGACTTCTCTAGAATTTCTGCAATTACGGACCGATAGCTCAGCGGATAGAGCATCCGCCTTCTAAGCGGAGGGTCGTAGGTTCGAGTCCTACTCGGTCCGATTTTTTTATTGTTATGCCATCAAATGAGAACTTGATTGGGGATGTATTAATCCCCCCGACTTTTTTTCCCAAGATCGAAGAAAAGATTGCCGATTTCCGTGCGAAGACTTTCCACGAGCTCTCATCGCGTCATCGTTTCCGTTTGATTAATTCTCTCCTTCTAAGCTTGATCCAAGAGGCAAAAGAGGGGGTATTTTTACTACCCGCCATCGTGGATTACATTCGGCGCATCAATCAACTTGGGGTCTATGAAGAGAGCTACAATTTTTCTCATTTCGAATTTTGGCTAAATCTTTTTTCTGAACTTTCCCCAGAAGAAAAACAGTCTATCCGAGGAAAAATTGTAGGGAAAATGATCCCTAGAGATAGCTACCAGCTTTTTTTCCCTATTGGCATGCAAAAGTCCTATTCGGGCTCCCATTTCATTGCCGCTCACCTCTCTCCCGACACCGATACAACGATTGCCTCTTTTTGGGGATGGGTCGATGCTTTTGGAGCAAGAGTAGGAGAGGCTCTCCATCTTTGGTGCTTGCCTGGCGGACCAGCTGATGCCACCATCACCCGCCATTTTAAAAATATTTTTGGCGACGGTTTTTTTGCTGCAACAGCTAGAACTTCTAAGACTTTATCTCTAACAGCTCAAGATCTTCTCACTCAAAAGGGGATGATCAAGACCAAAGGACATATCTCAACCTACGAACTCGATCACGGCGAGAGTGAGAAGGCTTTAGTCTATGTCGATGAAGAGGGAAACTATCTAGGAGATTGGAGAGCGGAAGATGTTGAAATCGTTCGGCAGGTAGGAAATGCCTTCAAAGGGCTGCTCCATGCTTTTGAAAATGGTTTCGATATTGGGATTATCACCCTTTTCTCAAAAGAAAATCTTAAAGTTTTCGATTTCCCCCCTTTCCTAAAGTCTGTTTTTGAAGCGAAACTGAAAGAGAGCAGCATCATCCAGGAACTTGATGCGAAAGGGAAAGAACGCTTTTTACTCCTCCTAGAACAGGTTTTGGACCTAAAAAATGGCGATGCCACTTTTGCCAATCTTTTTATCGCTTTAGGCTCATTTGGCATTGAGGAGGCCGCTCTATTCCAGAGGGAAGTGGAATCCCTCCCATCCTCTTCCCTTTTCAATGCCGAAGGGTTTTTGATTGAAAACAGGACAGCGATTTTCCACACCTTAGAAAGGTTGATTGAGCTTCTTGATATCACGATTCGAAAAGGACGGGGCTTAGTCGATCGCCTTGACATCGTGATGAAGATTAAAGAAAAAGTGCTAAAAATCACCTCTCCTTACCTCAGCATGAAAAGTGATGTAGAGGAAATCAGGCAGAAAATGCGCCATTACAACAGCCTAACCGTTGTGATACCGGAACAAGGGGGTCGTCTTTTCCCTGTTGGGATCGTTAAAGCATCTGATCTCCGTAAGGAAACGTTAGGGACAGTCTCTCTTCGCGATTTTAGTAATTTTTTAGAAGTTCAGATGGCCCCCTACCTACAGGTCATCAGTGTGATTGATCACCATAAAATCGACCTAAAAACCCTTTCGCAGCCTCAAATTGTGATGGGGGATGCCCAATCTTGCAATGTCCTTGTGGCTGAAATTGCCTTTCAGATCAATGACAACTATAGCTTAGGGGGAATGTCCAAAGAGTCGATTGAAAAGGAAATTGAATCATTGAGGGCTAAAGAACTCACACCTCTTAACATACGATTGCTTAAAAGACTTTTGAAGCGGAAGAGTGCGGCTGATCAAAGGGGATATTGGATTTCTAAAGAAAGAGAGTATTCTGAATACCTCTCTTTCATGATAGCCATTTTGGATGACACCGATCTTTTATCTAAAGTGAGTGATCGCGATGTTGTTGTGGTGGCCTCCCTACTCAACCGGATGAAATCTCTCCTTTTAGGAAAAGAGGTAGAAATCATCGATCTATCTGATCTCCCAAAAGATGAAAAATTTGCTAAAAAGAGCGCCAAAAAGATCCTAGAACACCCTGACATGTACTCTATCTACAAAAAAATCTATTCCTTCAAAGAGGAAGAGGTTGAAGAAAGTATGAGATTAGAAGCCGAGGGTCTTCCATCCACTTTTTTTGGGGATACAAAAGAGCAAAATGGGTGTTGCCGTGTCGGTCAAACCAAGCTATTTGCCTCTAATTTTAAGAGCTATCAACAGCATCAAGAGGCTCTCAAAGCAAAATGGGTGAAAGAAGCTGAAGAACGCTACAAGAACCAACCTAGCATCGATCTTTTCCTCCATATGGTGAGTACTGTCCCCAGTGCAGAATCTGTCTTTAATGAGGGAGAATCGCTCCAATATACCCATTCAGATGAAATTTGGTTTTGGATTCCAGGGACTTCCGAATCTGAGCTTCACCTTTCCCGTTTCCTTTCTGGTTTTCGAGGATCGAAAGAGGCAAAAAATAATAAGTTTTCTCTGGAAATTTTAGGAGGACTTGCTTCTATTTATGAGGAGCTTTTCAAAAGAGACTTCCTTCCCTGCCCCATTGAAAAGAAAGCCACAACTACTCTCCCTATCGCTGTCCTAAAATTTTTACCTGGCAGTGTAAATTCGAGAAAGTCGGCGATTACCCCCTTCCTCCCTCGTCAAATTTAACCAAAATTTAATAAATAGCAGACCAGGCCTTGTTTAAATTTTAATATTTAAGCACTAGGTTAGGGGTACACAAATGACTTG
>JAGVKY010000175.1 GCA_020050175.1 Parachlamydiales bacterium | reverse complement strand
CCCTGCTGAGGTTGCCTCAACTTTTTATTTCCCTCAACATACTTCCGCTCTTTTCTCTGCCTTCACAACTGCCTAGAGGGACTTATGCAACAACGCCAACCATGTCTATACTTTGACCTACTATGCCGAATCATTGCGTCTGCAGGGCAGATTTGCTGAGGCTGCAAAAAAATACAAAGATGTCCTTGCTTTGGAGCCAAATAATGCCTTGGCAGTAGCCAATTACCCGGAAACAGCTCGGAAGGCTGAAGAATTGGCTGGAACAGTTTTCTAACAGTCGTCCTTTATGGATTGAATCAATTTTGGGAAGAGTTTATGGATAGGTGGGACACTGCCTTGGAGAAAATAATGATAGCTGTGAAGGATAAAACTCTCGAAATAAAACATACTTCACCCACCGAGTATCACACCGTATCCATTGATGGGATAGATATTTTCTACAGGGAAGCTGGATCGAAGGACCTTCCTGTCCTTGTTTTATTGCACGGTTTCCCCTCTTCATCCCACATGTTTCGCGAACTTATCCCTAAACTCGCTCATAAGTTTCATGTGATTGCCCCCGATTATCCAGGCTATGGTCATAGCGCAATGCCTGATCGGAAGAAATTTTCGTATACTTTCGATAACTACGCAAACCTTGTGGAGAAGCTCCTAGCACGCCTCCATGTGAAGCAATATGCTATTTATGTCTTTGACTACGGCGCCCCCGTCGGCTTTCGCCTCTTCCAAAAAAATCCGAATCAGATCACAGCGATCATAACCCAAAATGGGAATGCTTACGAAGAAGGGCTCTCTGGAAAATTCTGGGACCCGGTCAAAGCTTACTGGCGAACTCATGCTGAAAAAGAACAAGAAGCACTCCGGGGTTTCACAGAAGAAAAAACGACTCGTTGGCAGTATGAAAATGGTGTCCCCAAGGAGCGTCTTGCCAACTTGAGTCCAGATGGCTGGCAATATGATCAAAGCTTACTCAATCGCCCTGGCAATGCCGAGATCCAACTCGACCTTTTGTATGACTATCGTACTAACCTGCCTCTCTATCCAGAATGGCAAAGCTTATTCCGAAAATATCAACCTCCACTTCTAGCAGTCTGGGGAAAGAACGATGAAATTTTTGTCTCATCCGGGGGAGAAGCCTATAAGCGAGACTTCCCTGATGCGGAAATTCACATGCTCGATGCTGGTCACTTCGCTATTGAAACGCATGGAGAAGAAATTGCTCAATTCATAATAAATTTTTTTGAAAGAAAGGTTAAAGTTTAAGGAGCGACCTTTCAGAGAACTTCAGTACTGTTGAAGGAATATTTCCTTTAACTAAAGCGTTGGTTAAGATAATCTAAAGTTGAACTTTAGATTATGTTTAAACGCGAACTAACACCTTATATTCAACAGCTTGCCAAGAAATACCCTGTCGTAACTCTTCTTGGACCTAGACAGTCAGGTAAAACCACCCTTGTCCGTTCGGCCTTTCCAGAAAAACCCTACGTCAATATGGAAGATGCGGAAAACAGAGCCCTGGCAACGCTTGACTCCAAAAGCTTTCTTTCAACCTACCCAAATGGGGCCATTTTAGATGAGGTTCAACGAACTCCACATCTTTTATCCTCGATTCAAGTCAGGGTAGATGAGACCGATCAAAAAGGAATGTTTGTCCTAACCGGCAGCCATCAAGCAGAACTTCATTCCGCCGTATCTCAATCATTAGCGGGTAGAACTTCGATACTCCGGCTCCTACCGCTCAGTTATAAAGAGATTCGAAATGCAATGATTCCTGATTCCTTTGAGGAGGTCATTCTTAAAGGGGGATATCCCAAGATTTACAAAGAGGATCTTCCCCTCACCAATGCTTATAGCAGCTATTTCCAAACTTACGTTGAGCGGGACGTCAGACAAATTTTGCAGGTAAAAGATCTCATCCAATTTGAACGTTTTATCAAATTAACAGCCGGCCGGATTGGACAATTGATCAACTACGCAAGTCTTGCCTCCGATGTCGGCGTCTCAGCGGTTACGATCAAAGAATGGATTGCCGTTTTAGAGGCAACCTATATCCTGATTCGATTGGAGCCATACTTTGAAAATTTTGGTAAAAGGGCCATTAAATCTCCTAAGCTCTATTTTGCCGACACTGGTCTTGCTTGCCATCTTCTTGGGATTGACTCAGTTGAACAACTCATCAAAGATCCCCTTTATGGGAACCTATTCGAAAATTGGGTCATTGTCGAACTGATGAAAGCCCGATACAACGAAGCAAAAGATCCACGCCTCTATTTCTATAGAGATGTCTCGGGCAAAGAGGTCGATCTCTTGTTTCAAAAAGGTAGCCACCTTGTCCCCATCGAAATTAAAAGCAGCAAAACCTTTTCATCTACTTTTCTAGAGGGCTTACGCTATTTTCACGAACAAGCTCCAAAAAGAGCAGAAGGTGGTGCTTTGATTTACGCAGGTCAGCACACACAAAATGTAGGCCAATTTCAAATATTAACTCCTGAAAATTGTCAGCTCCTTTTCTAATCGTGAATAAAGACTGAGAGGACGTCCTGTAAATGGGTGGGGAAAAGAGAGCGATTCGGCGTGGAGAAGAAGGCGGGATGAACTAGCCGTTCCTTTTGGGTGATAGAGGGAGTCGCCGAGGATGGGGTAGCCAAGGTGGGCCATATGGACGCGAAGTTGATGGGTACGCCCTGTGATCGGATAGAGGGCGAGAAGTGTTTTGTGGGGTTCTTTTTTGACCACTTCCCATTCAGTTTCAGCCGTTTGATCGGTTGGATTATTCGTCACTTTATAACGGGGACGGCCGCCAAGGGGGGTATCTTTCCCTATTCGAGTGAGGAGGTGTCCTGTGGGGGGAATATTTGTTCCTTCTATCCAAGCGAGGTACCGTTTTTTGACCATTTTTTTTTCAAAGAGGTTTTGAAAGATTTGGCGAGTCGCTTCATTTTTAGCGATGAGAAGTAGACCTGAGGTTTCCCGATCAAGACGATGGATGAGAGACCACCCTTTTGGGGAGATGGCCTGTAAAAGTTCCTGATCGACTGTGATCCCAACTGGCTTATCATAGAGAAGAAATCCCTCTTCTTCATAAATAATCCGAGTAGGATCAAAGGCCTTTTGCTTTTCTCCCTCTTGCTGTTGCACTTCGATTTTATCGCCAGCAAAAAGAGGGCGTTTCCCCATCCGCTCGGCACGTCCGTTCACAAGGCAACCCGCTTGATCCAGCAGCTTTTTAACATTTTTTTTCGATAGAGAGAGATGCTTCACGAGAAAATCGTCGAGAGCCATCCCCCTTTCTTCAGAATTGACGGAGAAAACGGTCGTCATTGTCAAAGAAGAGACGGATGTCAGGGATGCCTCGCTCGATCATGAGGAGGCGGGCAACACCCATTCCCCAAGCAAAACCTGAGTAGATTTCGGGGTCGATGCCAGTGTTTTTGAGAACTTCGGGGTGGATCATCCCGGCTCCTGCAATTTCGAGCCAGCCGGAATATTTACAGATGTTGCACCCTTTGCCATGACAATGGAGGCAGGAGACGTCAACTTCAAGGCCGGGTTCTACGAAAGGAAAATAACTTGTTCGGTAACGAGTTTTAATCCCCTGATGAAAAAGTTTTCCTAAAAAGGCATCGAATGTTGAGACAAAGTCAGCATAAGTCACCCCTTTATCAACGTAAAATCCCTCAATTTGATGAAATACCACGTGAGAACGGGCTGTTATGGTCTCGTTTCTATAGGTTTTTCCTGGAGAAACAACACGGATGGGCGGTCGATTGGCTTCCATTACCCGAGCTTGGACATTCGAGGTGTGGGTTCTTAAAAGATAATTCCCCTCTAAATAAAAAGTATCCTGCATGTCGCGAGCCGGATGATCGGGAGGAAAATTGAGGACTTCAAAGTTGTAATAGTCCGTATCGATATCGGGACCCAGTTGGACCGAAAAACCCATCTCAATAAAAATGTCCAAAATTCTATCGAGCGTACTTTGTAAAGGGTGCGTATTTCCTAAAGAACGAGGCCGACCAGGGAGGGTGACATCGAGCCTCTCCTCTTTTAACCGATTATTTTCTTCGGCCAGAAGAAGCCGATCCTTAGATTCAGCTAATTGGAGGGTGATAAATTCTTTGAGATCATTGATCGCTTTTCCAAGCAGCGGCCTCTCTTCTGGAGAAACAGATTTAAGAAGTGGCATGAGTGCCTGCATAGGACCCTTTCGTCCTAAGTAGTTTACCTCGAGCCCCTCCACCTCTTTGAGAGTTTTCACCTCTTTAAGTTCTTTTTTGAACGAAGCGGAAATTTCTTCTATTTCTGGGCGCATAGATTGTGCAACAGCAACCTGATTTCAATTTTTTATAACGCAAAAACGCAAAGACGCAAAGATAATCAAAGTTTAAAAACTTCTTACTTTTCTTTGCGTCTTTGCGTTTAAATTTGTCTTTAGACTTTAGCTAAAGCTTTCTTTGCTGATTCTGCTACAAGGTGGAAACCCTCTGGGTCGCTGATAGCCAATTCGGAAAGCATTTTCCTATTTAGCTGGCAGCCCGAGAGAGAAAGCCCGTAGATAAGCTTGCTGTATGAAAGCCCTTCAATTTTTGCAGCACAGCTCAAACGCTGGATCCACAATCCTCTGAAGTTTCTCTTCTTTTCCTTCCTATGGATATAACTATAGGAAAGGGCCTTCATCACAGCGTCACTTGTCTGACGGAGGTGATTTCTCCTGTCGCCAAAGTAACCCTTAGCAAACTTTTTTAAACGATCTTTACGCCGCTTCGAGGCGACGGCACAGGTAACTCTTACCATTTTTCAATCAACTCCAGCTATCTAGGTGGGTCCTTGCGACTAAAGGACACCCATTAGCATTTTGTAGGTCTTCAATATGCTCACATCAACGAGCCCCGAACGTCTGAGCTGCCGCTTGCGCTTACTTGTCTTTTTTGTCAAAAGGTGGCGCTTGCCGGCATGTTGCCGCTTTAACTTTCCAGTGCCGGTCAATTTGAACTTTGAGGCAACCGATTTGCGTGTTTTCATTTTTGGCACGACGGAATACTCCTTAAAACTGTCCCGTTATTCTGTAAGGGGACTAGGTTCTTCTTTTTCTTGAGATGGTTGGGTTTGGGGCTTGGGTCTCTTTTTAGGATTGGGCGTTAAAACTGCGCTCAACATCTTTCCCATCATCTTTGGTGTTGCCTCGATGAGGGCGATATCAGCTAAGTCTTCGCACATCTTTTTGATCCAGCGTTCCCCTACCTCGGGGTGTGCCATCTCACGTCCCCGGAAAGTGCAGGTTATTTTAACCTTATTCCCCTTTTCTATAAACCCCCGCGCTTGTCTATTTTTTGTATCGAAGTCGTGAGGGTCGATATTAGGCTTGAGTTTGACCTCTTTAACCTTGATTTGGTGCTGGGTTTTCTTATTCTCTTTTTCTTTTTTTGTCTGATCGTAACGGAATTTGCCGTAGTCGATAATCTTGCAGACCGGAGGGACCGATGTCGCAACAACTTCTACAAGATCAAGGCCAACGTTTTCGGCCATCTGAAGAGCTTCATGGAATGTCACGACACCCACCTGCTTACCTTCATGGTCGATGAGTCTAACTCGTGGCGCCCGGATTTGTCTGTTTACCTTCAAAGTAGTTCAACCTCTTACAGAGTTAAATAGAATATGCTAACGATTTTCCCTTAAACGGACAACGTACGTCATTAAAAGGCTAACCAACTCTCGAGATGGCCAATTAAGCTGATGCGGATCAAACCGAGATTTTTTTTAAATTCAATGCTAGCCACTGGATAGCGAACCCCAATAGGATCAATCAGATACCAAGAGACTCTCCCCTTTTCTTCTAGCTTTTCATAGGGGGAATTTTTTACCTTTTCCATCCAGCTCGATACAAAACGGTCAAGATGATGCATTTCGGTGTTCTCACGCCCTTTGGGACAAAATAGAAGAGCTTCGTCTTTCGAAAGAGAATGCCAAAAGGCCCCTTTAGGATATTTGGAGACAATCTCACCAAAAGCCTCTTCTGCAACCTCTTCGAGTAGCACTATCTCTTTGAAATCAAATTCATTCCACGCCGTTCGGCTAGAAGAAAATAGTTTTTCTCTCGTTTCAATCCCTTGAGGAGACGTGATCATCCCATTTTCTACTAAAGAGGCCTTCCCTCTTCTCTTCGCATCATCTTTGTAGAGCTTAAGAAAATTTTTAGCCTCTTTTTCGTCGCCAAAGGCAGTTCCTGCCGCTTCAAAGATCCCCTCTTCTAAAAGATTGCAGTAGAGGAGCTGAACAACACCAAGGTCATCACTGCTTTCTAATGTTTTTTGACTGAAGGGCTCGTCGAGGTAATCTCCCATCCGAATGAAAGGGACAACTTCCTCATCTTCCTCTTCTAAGGTGCCTGCTTTTTCTGAAAAGCGATGGTGCCTTAAAAAAGAGGCCGCATTAGAACGGAGCATCTCTTGCCGTTTCAACGAAATGGCCTCTTTTTTGATCCGTCTCATCTCTTCTTGCATAAGGGAAAGAAAGAGTGGTGGAAGAGGACCTTTTAAAGAAAAGAGAGCTTTAAATGAGAACCCTTCTTGTCTTGCAGTTAAGGGGCAGGCATTGGGAAGCACTCTTTTGAGTGCGAGGGCAAACACCATCTTTGCTGCATCAAGCCTAGGCAAGACAGCTAGTGGATCTAAATCAAGAGGGTTGAAACTACTATTGTTCATGAAAATCTATGGGACATAGCTGACTCGAACAGCTGACCTCTACCATGTCAAGGTAGCGCTCTAACCAACTGAGCTAATGTCCCACAAGGATCTGAGAGGCGAGATTATGGCATCTTTCCCTCTTCCTGGCAAGCCATTACCTCTCTTTTATCAACCATCATCAAATTATCAGACCATGATTGAACCTTAATAAGTAAAACGCTGACTTCTAATGTTTTTCAAACAAACTTGAAATAATTTTAATAAAACTAAATGTTCAGGTTTAGAAGATCTACCAGCTCATGTGTGGGTTTTCTACTAAATAAAAAAAGGAGCCGAATATGAAAAACCTATTAACACTCGGTGCAGTTATCGTTGGTCTTTTCACAATTTCTGGAGCTAATGCTCAGTGTGGAAACGGCGGTTGCGGAGCACCTGCACAAGCTTGCGCACAACCTTGCGCACCAAGCGAACAACCAACTGGTGATTGCTGGTGCAAATTTGTTCGTTACAATCCTAGCTACTACTCTGTACCACGTTGTGTCGAAGAAAGAATTCCTTGCACAAAGAAAGCTTGCCGTATGATTACAAAAACATACGACGTAAAAAAATGCAGAATGGTTCCAGAGTATTTCACAGAAACATATTGCTACCAAGAACCAGAGTACTATGATGTACCTGATTGCAAAATTGTTCAAAGAACAGTTTACGATCAAAAAGTTAAAATGATTCCAGAATATTTCTGGAAACAAACTTGCAACAATCCATGTGCAGCTGCTCAACCAGCTCCTGCTCCCGCATGCAGTCCTTGCGGTAGATAATTAATATCTCCCTTACAACGGGTTAGCTTTTGCTGACCCGTTGTTTTTTTTTAGAAGAAACAATCTCCCCTCTCAAATTTTTAAGTT
>JAGVKY010000071.1 GCA_020050175.1 Parachlamydiales bacterium | reverse complement strand
GTGTGCTCTTCCGATCTTAATCAGAGTGTTCTCTTTAAAAAGAATCCAGGTTGGATTTATAATAATATCTTTTTTTAATAAAAGATGAATTATGTCTTCAATTTCAAATTTCCGAAACTACACTTTTGCAGAAGAAAATAATCGACTTATTATTAGTAAAGTTGAGCAAAGGAAATCGAGCGATTTTCTGAAGCTGGTTCAGCGATACCCCTGTTATAAACTAGTCAAGGACTACACCTCCCATTTACAGACAAAACTCAGTGATTTAGAGGGATTTAATCCAAAATTTACCTCACCAGAATCAAAAGATCTTTTTCAAACTTGGCAACGGGAGCAAAGGATAAAAATAGGGAAAAAACTTGCGAATCCAATAGAGGCTTTACAGGAAAATGTGGCCAAACGTTTTGAGCAGCTTTTTCAAGAAAAAGGGGAACGTTCTGTTGTTTTTGGCTGTTGTCATATCAGGGAGGGGGAACTTAAACAGACACAAACACTTTTATCTTCTCCACAGCCTCAGCATACAAATAAAAAGAACGAATCGCATAGTCATGAGCATGCCGTTTGTGTTGATTTTAGAGTTGATCCTTTAGAAACATTGGCGTTTACGATAGGGGATAGAATGCTCTTTAAAGATGATTCTAACCCTGTTCACACTCATAATAGCCCCGATTTTTCTCGAATTAATTTTGAAGACCCCAATTCTGTGAGCCGCTTAAGACATCTCAAAAATGTTCAAAAGTTACATGCCGAGAGAGTTCCTAATTTGGAAAAAGGAGTTTGGGGAATGGGTGAGGAGCAAAATACTTTCCTAGTAGAACAGATCCGTAAATCTCTTGCCCCTGGTGGAGTTTATACATTTGATGTAGGGATTGGAATCCCTCTGATGTTAGAAGGGGATGGCCTTTTCCTTAATTTTGTGGACACTTGTCAAAAAAGGGCCTTTCACTATGCTGGCAACCTTGAAGACAAATATGAAGCAAAATTCAAAGAAGTTAACGCGAATCATGAGTTTCTAGGAGCTCTCCATTATGTCATTTCGAATAAAATTGTTTTTGCCGATTGTTCGGATGATGAATTAAAGACGGCCCTCATCAGTGAAGAAGTGGAGCGTCGTCTTAAAGAGGAGGTAAAAAGAGATTTTTTTGAAAAAATGAGAGCGGGAGCAAAGCAATTTGCTACAAACCATCAGGAGAAAATCAGACTTTCATCTGATAATATTTGTATTTCTTGGTACAGTCAGGGACTGCCTTACCTTAAATTTTCCCTCAGCGAAGTCCGTTCTGGAAAAGCTACTACAGCAATCGAGGCATGCTCTCAAAGGAGCCCAGGTCGAGCTGAAAGAATAAAAATCATAATGGACCCGCATGGGCGGTCGTTTGAAGAGCTTTTTGCAATTTACAGACAGATTGAATGTTACAATGCATTGGACGTCGATCCCGATCTTAACCAAGAGCTTCTACCTGAAAATAAACAACTTTTAGACGAAATGTTAAAAGTTTGGGCTCAAATTATGGGGCGCCAACTTGTCGCTATCGGTTTTGAAAATCCAACTTTTATATTAGATGCCATTCATCCAGAAAACGGCCGGCCATTTAGTTGCATTATAAGTGTTCGAAAGCCTCTGGAGGCTAACTAATTATGTCGTCAATTTCAAACTTTCGGAACTACATTTTTACAGAAGCGAATAATCAGCTGGTCATTAGCAAAGCCGAGGAAAGAAATTCGAGTGATTTTTTGACACTTGTGCAGAGTCAACCTTGTTATAAGATCGTCCCGGACTATTCAAATTATTTACAAGAAAAGTTAGGAGATTTAGAGGCGTTTCATCCTACTTTTAACAGTCAAGAAGCCCAAGATGTATTTTGCCATTGGCGAGAAGAGCAAAGGATAAAAATAGGGAAAAAGCTGGTGAGTCCTTTGGAAACTTTGCGGGAAAAAGTGGCTAAACGTTTTGAGCAGCTTTTTCAAGAAAAAGGGGAGCGAAGAGTCATTTTAGGTTGCTGCCATGTTAAAAACGGACCCCTCATCCAGACACACACACCGCTGATTGCTCCGTTGCCGCAACAAACCGATGGAGTTAAAGAGACTCATAGCCATGACAAGGCGATTTGCATCGATTGGAGAGTAAACCCAACTGAAGCGATGGGATATGAAATAGCTGGGGCTAGTTTCGTCGATTCTTCTTCATCTTCTTTTACCTTAAATGCCCCCGACTTTTCTCGAAGGCTATTTGAAGATCCTGAATCTATTAGAGACTTTGGATGGGTCAGAAATGTCGAGCATTTTCACGCGGAAAGGGTCCCCTTTTTAGAAAGGGGAGTCTGTGGCTTGGTAGAGGAGGGAAACATCTTTTTCCTTCAGCAGATTCTCGACTCACTTGCTCCAGGGGGCGTTTACTCCTTTGATGTAGGTCTCCAGATCCCTTTGATCCTCCAAGCAGGTGAACAAATCAGTGATTTTGCCGACCTATGCGAAGATTTTGCTACAAAAAATTTTAGTGGGGATTTTGAGGGCCGGTTAAACCAGAAATTGGAAGAGGTAAATCATGACTTATCCTTCTTAAAAGTCCTGGATAGTGCCCTTTCTGAAGGACATATTACTGCTGAAGCTCCAGCGACCGACCTCAGGTCAGCTTTGATTCTAAAAGAAGCAAAGAGGCGCCTTGAGGATGAGGTTGTTAAAGAATTTTTCGATAAACAAAGAGAAAAAGCTAAGCAATTTACAAAAGATCATCGAGAAATGGCACTTCTCGATGCGGAAAATATCAATATTTTCTGCACAGATGGGTCGGGTTCTAACTTCACAATTTCTCTAAGTGAAGTACAGCAAGGATTGGCACAACAGATCATTGAAGAGTGCTCTCAAAGGACAGACTTTAGCCGATTAGAGGCTTTAAAAGTATTTATTGATCCCCAGGGGCTCTCTTTCGGTCAGTTATTTGCTATTTATCGACAGCTTGAGTGCTACTGTGCTCTCCATGTTCAGCCAGAACTCCAGGAGGAGCTCCTTCCAGAAAATAAGGACCTTCTAGATGAAATGTTAGAAGTCTGGGTAGAAATCATGGGTGGTCAATTAGAAACAATCGGGTTTGTTAATGCAAATTTCGTTTTAGATTGCATCCATCCAGACAATGACCGTCGATATTCACGTATCCTGAGTGTTGAAAAGCCTTTGGAGGAAGAAGAGGTAAATTCCTAAGGGCGAGAATCGTTAGATTCTTATATCCTTATTGCAATGAAGCCCTGTGCGCTTGTTCTGGTCCACGATCCTAAAAGAGGTTTAATCCTTTTGGTTAAAAGGAAGGATGTCCCTGTTTGGGTCATGCCGGGGGGAGGTGTCGACCCTGGAGAGGAACCGATCGCGGCCGCCTTTAGAGAACTTGACGAAGAGACAGGACTTAAGGCGAAGAGATTGAGTCTGAAGGGTCACTTTTCCCCTATCAATAAATTAACCCAAGAAACGTTTGTCTTTGTCACCACTGAAGTTGAAGGGGAGCTGACAGTTACTGAGGAGACGGCCGATAGCGCTTACTTCCCCTACGATGCGTTGCCAAAAGCCCTTTTCCCCCTTCATCGCCGCTGGATAGAAAAATGTTTATTTAGCGCATCGACCCTGCGGGAGCCGATTCAAGAGGTGACGTGGAGAACCTTTTTCGCGTATGCTATTCGTCACCCCTGGATTGTACTACGCTTTCTATGGACTGTAATTACTAAACCTTGAGACAAGAATGAGCATTAAATCAGATGACTGGATCCAAGAACAATCAGAAGCTTGCGGGTTGATCGAACCCTTCATCCCCCACCAAGTGAAAATGGATGAATCAGGTTCACCCCTTGTAAGCTATGGGTTATCGAGCTACGGTTACGACTTACGTGTTGCGGATGAATTTAAAGTCTTTACAAACGTTTACAACACAATCGTTGATCCTAAAAATTTTTCTGCTGATTCCTTTGTCGACATCAAGGGACCTTATTGCATTATTCCAGGCAATTCTTTTGCCCTCGCAAGAAGTGTTGAATATTTCAGAATCCCGCGAAATATTTTAACTCTTTGCATCGGAAAATCGACCTATGCTCGCTGCGGAATCATCGTCAATGTCACCCCCTTTGAACCTGAGTGGGAAGGGTATGTCACCATCGAAATCTCTAATACAACCCCGCTTCCAGCAAAAATTTATGCGAACGAAGGAATTGCCCAAGTTCTCTTTTTCGAGTCCTTGACCCCATGTTCCGTTTCATACAAAGATAGGAAAGGCAAATACATGATGCAAGAAGGGATTGTGGTCCCTAGGATTTAGTCGCCTCAATTCTAAAATTTTAACCCAAGGATAGGTTCATGACACCTTTCTTTAAGAACAAGTTTCAGGAAATTCTATTCTTGGGGATCACTCTCTTTACGTTTGTAGCCTTCTACGTAGAGACAGACATCTACACTCCGAGCTTTCCAGAGATGGTCCAATATTTTGGGGCCAACGAGGATGCGATTCAGCTTCTTCTAAGTATAAATTTTTTGGGGGTTTTATGTTTGGTCATTTGTTTAGCTTTCTATTTTTTGCTATATAGAAAAAACCAGCACAAAGCCGACATGCCTAGGACTGCATGAGCCTTATTAGGGAATATTTAGAGGAAAAGAGACTGATAGGTAAGTCTCTTTTCACGTTTTTCCCTTTAAGGACGGGAGCTCGTTCGCTCCTCTTTCTTTCTCTTTTTCTTTCACTACCCTTTGTATTTCGTCTTCTGACTCTGTATGAAGAAGAGAGGGGTTTAAAGAGAGCGCTTCAAGCGATCGAGTCGAAGATGGTAGAAGAAAAAAGGGGAGTGGAGAGACTTAGAAAAGACCTTTCCTTATCCCAAGATTCACGCTGGTTGGAGTACAAGCTCATGGAAAAGTTGGGGGTTGTCCCTAAAGGGGCAATTGTGGTGGAGATGGATGGACGCTGACCTTCTTCATCTCGTTCCGATTGTTACCTTTACCCTAATTTCGGCTTTTTGCTCCTCTTCAGAAACTGCCTTTTTTTCTCTTCCAAATTCTTATGTCAAAGCTTGTGAGTCCTCTTCCAATTACCGTCTGCGGCTGATTGCCAAGCTGATGAAGTCGCCGAAAGAAATCTTGGTGACGATTTTTATTCTGAATACGGTCGTTAATATCTTAGTCCAAAACAGCGTCTCAGCCTATGTGGGGGAGGAGGGGAGTCTTCTTGTCAAAATTCTGATCCCTTTCTTTCTACTCCTCTTTTTTGGCGAGATCTTCCCGAAGCAGCTTGGGCTAGTGAAAAACCGATTTCTCTCGGAGTGGATGTCTCCGATTCTCGATAAGATTAACCGTTGGATGGGACCTCTTCGAGAAGGAGTTCTCAAAATCACCATCCCCCTTTCAAAAATCCTTTTTTCTTGGCTAAAGAAAGATAGGCTCTTAGGTCAGGAGGAGATCGAGCATGTCCTTTCTTCTTCGCAAGAGAGGGGAGTCATTTATCCTGAAGAGGTTGAACTTGCATCTGGTTATCTGGAATTAAAGCAGTGCCAGGCAAGAGATCTGATGTATCCCAAAGAAGATATGGTAGGGTATGACATCCAAGATCCTCTGACAAAATTATCCCATCTTTTTGTAGAGAAAAAGGAAAAAGAAGTGCCTATCTATCATCGGACGTGGGACACGTTAATGGGGACACTTTCTTTTCAGATTTACCTTCTTATCCGTGACAGATTAAAAACAGGAAGAGATTTGCAGCGTCATTTGCAAAATCCTCTTTTTGTCCCTGAGCTTGCTCCCGTACGTCCTCTTTTAGATGAACTCCTCCGCAAAGGGAAAAGTTTAGCCTTTGCTGTCGACGAGTTTGGGGGACTTGCAGGGATGATCCAACGAGAGGATATTCTCGAGGTCGTTCTAGGCACAGTAGGCAACTCCACCAAAAAGGAAAAAGACTATCAGTTTCTTTCGAAGGATTCGATCATTGCAGATGGAACGATGGATCTAGAGGAACTAGAAGAGCTTTTCCATGTTAAATTGAGGGATGATGCGACGTCGCAGAGTGTCGGCGGTTGGGTGATCGAAGTGATTGGAGATATTCCCAAAGGGGGCACCCTTTTTCAAAGAGGGGGTCTCGAATTTCAGGTGGTCTCCGCAGAGCCTCATCGGGTAAAAAAACTTCTCATCCGAAAAAGAAATGGCGGGGGAGCTAAATGATTTTTTGGCTTGCCCTCGACTTTATTTCTTTGATAGCCCTTTCGTTTTTTTCAATGTTTGAGATGGCCGCCATCTCCTTTGATCGCTTGAAAATCGATTATTATGTCGCCCGAGGGCATCGTCGGATTATCTGGTTGAAAGAGCTTTTGCAAAAACCGTCCCATCTGTTTGGTACGACTCTTGTTGGCGTCAACTTGTCCCTTGTGGTAGGTGCAGAGTGTTCGAGACATGTCTTTTCTTCGATGGGCCTCTCCCCGGATTGGGCGCCCCTTGCGCAAATCACCCTTGCGATTATCTTAGGGGAACTTGCTCCAATGTTTGCGGCAAGAACTCGACCGGAACATGTGGTTTTTTTGGGGATGCCGATTATTTATTGGACCTACAAACTCCTTTCTCCTTTTCTCTTTTTGCTAGAAATATTGACCAAAGCAGGAAACTACCTCATTGGGGGACATTCGGAAGGGGAAGCCGCTTTTATCATCCCAAGGGAGGAGCTGGTTCAATTACTTGAAGGTACAAGCTCTTCCTCTTCTGAAGTAACAGACGAGGAGGGGGCAAGACGAACTCTTTCGGCCATATTTTCACTCGGCGAAAAACATATCGTGAGTCTCCTTCGCCCCATCGATAGGTTGCCTGTCTTATCCATGAAGGCTACGGTTGCTGAACTTCGTTCTCTCATGGGAAAAAACCCTTTCCCCTATGTTCTTCTTAAACAAGAAGATAAAAACGATTTTGTCGGTTTAGTCTCTGTGCGAGATTTTCTCCGCGTCCCCGATAATCGTAGGGTGCGGGACTGGATGAAACAGCCGACTTTCGTTGATCAAAGAATGACTCTTCTAGACCTCTTAAATAACTTTCGCAAAGGGGGGGATGAGATGATGATGGGGATTAATGAAACAGGCAAAGTTACCGGTTTTTTAACTTTTGAAGATCTTCTTTATTTTCTTTTCCCCACGGTTAAAAACCAGCCAAAACAACCCTCCTTATATGTGGACCGTCTTTTTGATGGCGAAACTCTCATGCGCATCGTGGAAAAGGAACTGAATCTCTCTTTAAAGCTTCCTGCCGACATGATCCTCTCCGACTTTGTCAAAGAACATATCGGCGACCATCCAGAAGAGGGAGCTCGCTTTGCCTATGCCGGATTTGATTGGATCGCCGAAACCTGCTCCCTTCTCGAAATTGACCAAGTACGCATCAGATCACTTGCTGCACCTTAGTCATTCTTCTGGAACTTCTTGACCTCGTAGGGCCTTTCAACTATGCTGTTGCACTTCATACGGAAGAGTGGCAGAGCGGCCGATTGCACCTGTCTTGAAAACAGGAGGCCCCTCCGGGGTCCGTGGGTTCAAATCCTACCTCTTCCGTTCCCTTTACAGATCCCGTTATCTCACGATTGCTAGGCGCACAATCTTATTGCCCAAATGCAAAGCTAAACGGCTGGTGATGCCATTGATGGCTGCCATCAAATGTGCTTTAGTATCAGTAAAAAATCGTTTATCAACTTCAATTTTTTTTGACCAACACAAGTGAATGATCGCTGGTGCTGTAAGGACAGCTGCAGCGATGCTGAAAATGTGGCGTGGATGGCGGGGGTTTAGGGCAAAGATAGTATTAGGGCCAAAAAGCCGATGTAATTGCTGAGGAGTAAAGAGAGAGTCCGAAATTTTCGAAAAAATGTAGATGCCAGGTCTGGAGGCAGCACCACTTAAAATCAGAGAAAGCTTGGTGCAAATGAGCGAGATTTTTTTGATCGTACTTGGGTTTTCTTCGCTCGAAAAGGAGCGTCCCCTTGCTATTTTATAGAGGTCGTACACTTCGACCCAGCCAAAAACAAAAGAGGCGGCACCGCTGATGTTTTTTATCCCCTCTTTAACGAGGGGGTAATTAAAAAATTTTACAATGGTTCCAATTTGTCTTTGAAGAGCTGCAACTGCCATTACGGTTGAACAGTGATTTTTAAAATCTTTTGAGTTTCGATAGGGCGGTCGCCGACATCGGTCTTTGTGGTTTCGATTTTACGAACCACTTCATAACCTGAGGTGACTTCGCCAAATATCGTATGGTTGCCGTCTAGCCATGGAGTTGGGGCAGTTGTGATAAAGAACTGGCTGCCGTTGGTGTTGGGCCCACGGTTGGCCATTGCAAGAAGACCTGGACGATCAAAGGTGAGATCTTTGACAATTTCGTCTGGAAAATTCTTTCCAAACGCAGACTCGCCGCCGCGACCTGTGCCTGTCGGATCTCCACCTTGGATCATGAAGCTCTTGATCACCCGATGGAAGATGACATCATTGTAATAACCTTTTTCAATTAGCTTGAGGAAATTTTCCACAGCCTTTGGGGCTTTTGCAGGAAAAAGGGTGACAGTGAAACTCCCTTGGGTCGTTTCAAATACTACTTTAGAATTTGGTTTTTCGTTCATACCTTAAAATCGTACCCCACCCTTGAGGAGAAACACAAGATCGGCATAAACTTTTTCCTCCTCCGGAAGAGTGGCAGAGCGGCCGATTGCGTCTGTCTCGAAAACAGAAACACCAGCAATGGTGTCGGAGGTTCGAATCCTCCCTCTTCCGTCATTTTAATTTCGAACTCTTACACTCTTTATCCAAGAAGTAATGATTAGGTGTTCATACCAATGTGTTGGAGCGACTTAGTTGCACCTACGATTTCTGGTTTGCTTGTTGCCGGAATTAGTTTGGGCGTTGTTGCATAAGTCCCTCTAGGCAGTTGTGAAGGCAGAGAAAAGAGCGGAAGTATGTTGAGGGAAATAAAAAGTTGAGGCAACCTCAGCAGGG
>JAGVKY010000212.1 GCA_020050175.1 Parachlamydiales bacterium | reverse complement strand
CTCCTAAGTCAGTTAAAACCATCATTGCAGATAAGGGATACGATCAAAGACATTGTCGAGAGAAGATTCGGAGGAGGGGCGCAAGTGATCTAATTCCACTTCGAGAAGGAGGAAGCCAATTTTTACAGCTATGCGAGCAATGGCTGAAAAGGCAAGGGATCAAGTCGCTTCATGATGAAGCAAGACCAAATGTCGTCAGTTTTTATCGGAGAAATGGCTTTGCAGAAATGGCTTTTGAAGATCCTAGCGGTGAACCACCAAGTATTCACGATATTGTGATGGGAAAAAGGCTATGAAATTCCAAATTCAACAAAACAAGCTTCATGATGAAGTTAAGAAGCGGATTTTTGATGGGTTTGTAAGCCAGGCTATTGAGTCTACTGGAATAAATGGTCTTAGCGAAGAACCTATTTCATTTGAGATTTACCATAAAACAGAATTTGTTGGTGATATTGTTGTGCAACTATTCTGGGGTCAATTACACATCGGGAAATAGCTTTCTTCAGCTTGATAAAAAATAGCTGGAGGTGGTGGGGGTATATAGCTCATATCGCGTTCTCATTTTTAGCTTGCATTTCTAATGCCATCATCCACCACCTGAAAGAAAATAAGGACTTAAGAAAAGCGGTCAAGCCTTCGTAAGTCCTTGAGGGAAAAGGATCTGGGTGAGAGGATTTGAACCTCCGACCCCTAGCACCCCATGCTAGTGCGCTAGCCAAGCTGCGCTACACCCAGATAAGAATTTAAGCTGTGGGGTTAGATGGCGGCAACGCCTTCGAATTGGAGTTCGGAACGTTTAAACTCATCGACGGCCATTTTCGCGCATTGCTCGATGATTTTTTCAAGAGCATCTTGCGGGTCAACTTCTGCCGCTGCGATGTCGACAGAAATGGCTGCAGTAAAGACAGTCCCTGCACGTACACCCTTAGCCTTAAAGTTTGCAAAGATACCATCTTTCTTGCGAGTGAGATTTATAAACCGGATAAGGTTGTTTTCAGCGAGATTTTTCATCGTCGTAGATGATAAGAGGATAAAGGGTTTTTTAGCAAGTTGGCCACTAGGTGGATAAGCTGCTGATCTTTATCTATTTGGTGCTTCGTTCAAGCACCAAATAGCTGTTAGAAAGCGTGGATGAATTCGATTTCGAAGGCGGTGTATCTATGCTTGCCACCGACGATCTTTTTATCAATGGTACTAGAGAAGACAGCCGTTACGTCTGCTTGTAGAAGGTCGGTAATGGCGTAAAGAAGTTCCATTTTTAGACCTTTAAAGTTGCCGTTCCCTCTTCTGGTCGCAGGAAAGGACTCTTTTCTCGCGTTACCAATTCCAATCCCACGGATATCGCAGTCAGGTACTGCTTGCGCTTCTACATATTGGTAGTTGCAGTCGAACGAAAAATCACCCGCTTTCGACACTTCACCAATGATAAAGCCCACATACCAACCGAGATTTTCATGACCGACATGGACTTCTTTAATAATCTTTCCGTCTTTATCGGTTATGTTAAAGTTGAAAGGCTTACCAAAAAAGTTCATCAATAAAGCAGAGTAAATATTGAACTTTTTGGAAAAAATTTTTTCCTTAAAGTTGTAGTCGAGATTGACTTGGCTGTTAAAGAATCTCCAGCCTAACGGATTACTGATACCGCAGCCGTTTTTACTAAGCTGTCTCCAATTGATGATCGAGCATTTAACGTCGAAACCTGAATCGATAACGTTAAAAACCCCGGTTTCTGCAGCATAACTATAGTGGCCAGAGTTGTAGTCGACAACGAATCCTCCTGCCGAAAGGAAGTAATTGGAGGAACGACCCTCTTCATACTGAGCATATTCGTGGCTATACTTGGAAAAAATACCATCGACTCTTGCTTTGTACTGGATCCGAGAATCGAAAGTGTAATAAAGAGATTTTCGTCCGATTTCGGCGATCCACTTCATTTTATCGCACTTCCATAAGGTTGTGCCGCAATACATTCTCTTTAAGCAAAGATAGTTGCAAAAGCCGCTACCAAAAAGACGGTTACCATTGCATTTAACTTCGACTTCTTCGCAATCGTCACCCTTTGCATTACATACATTCTCAAGTTTTTTGCAGTCGTTTTTACGGGTGAAAATCCCCGTCAAATCATCCCATTCTAGATGAGAAATGCAGTAGAAGTCCTTGCACTTGTAATCAAGTCTGAAGTTAAAACGAACAGCTATTTCATCCGATGGAATCGGAACACCATTTTTATCGCGAGCGCCACCGCCGCGGAGAACATCCGCCAGGAGCACTTCTCGACGGGAAAGCCAATCAACTCTTACGTCTCCAGAAAACCTCAACGCATTCCCTTTTTCGTCTAAAGGAATCGTTCTCTTTGTATTTACGAATTCATTAATGTATGGATAGTCGTTTTTTTGAAAATTAGGGACGCACTCTAACCCCAATAACAGATGGGGTAAGAGAAAAAAAGAAGCGAGAAATTGAGGTAAAAGTCTCATGAGATAAAACACCGGTGTAGAGAATAAACGGTGTTGTAAAAATAAACAAGAAAAAATTAGTTAGCCTGAGAATATTCTAGAAGGCGTAAATGGCTTCTAGTTGGAATTGAGAAAAGTTATGTTTTCCGCCGAATTTCTTTTCAATCGGGCTAGAAAATTGGAGGAGCATATCGAGAATAAAGTTATCGCTAAAGGCATAGAGAGCCTCAAATCGCCACCCTTTGTAGTTAGTACGGCCGATAGCAGTTTCTGGAGTCTCTGCACAATCGAAGCAGTTGGCTAAAGCATTTCCAGTTCCAATACCACTAAGGTCACAATGTGGCAGAGTTTGCGCTTGGACATATTGATAGTTGACATCAAGAGCCCAATCTCCTTCTTTGCAGACCTGTCCAATGACAAATCCAGCATACCAGCCGAAATCCTGTTTTTTGTTGAGAAAAATAGGGTGTCTTTTAGCTGCGCTATTAAAGAGGGCAGCACCATAAAGCTGCATGTTATTCCACATGAAGTCGTAGTCTAGATTGTAGTAGCCAGTGACTTGGGAAACGAGAAACTGATTAGCTGGGGCGTTATGGATTCCGCAGCGGTTCGCACCACCTTTACGCCAGTCGATCAAAGAGTACTTAAGATCAAAGCCAGTATTAAGAATATTGAAGTAACCTGTTTCACCAACGAACCCATAATGGTGTGAGCGTTCATCGATGATAAATCCTGCTACATTCAAGTAGAGGTCTGAATCTTCTTGGATATTGTAGGCTGTTCTTAGGAGAACACCATCAAAATTTTGTTCAAACTCGACACGGGAATCAAAAACGGACCAGAGGGGACGGCGCCCAAGTTCAAGGTCGATTCGCGTGCAGCCATCAGCAATAACGTTGTAACCGATATAGGCCTTGCGGAGATAAACCCCTTCACAAGTTCCGCTGCCACGACAAGCTTGACTTGTAAATTTATCACACTTTCTTAAGCTACCTACAAGACCTGCAGCATTGCTATATTGAACCCAGACGACTCCCCAAGCGCACTGTTGGACATAGTCCACATAGAAGTTAAATTCAGTTCCAAAGACATCATTTGGGAAGGGAATGTTTTGAGCTTCAGAGAAATTGCATTCCGAGCAATTGCAGCTGGGAAACTTGATTTTCTCTTTTTCTTCCCCTCTAATACGGTCGCACTCGAAATCTTCTCTTAGGTGAGCCCAAGCAGAACGAACATCACCGCTAAAAGTGAGGTTCTTAGATTTTTCGTTAACAGGGATGGAACGTTTTGTGGTGAGGTTCTGATAAAGAATCGGATAATCGCGTTGAAGGCCGTTCACTTTAAAAGCGTTAAGATCAGGCCTACCACCGCAGCAGTCTGCTCCAAAAATAGATGCGCTAGCTAACAAGAGGAAGGAAAAAATTGATGTTTTGAACATGAATACTGATCTTTAAAGGATAAAATCCCACAAAGAGACTACAACTATTCCAGATTTAACATCAATAATGGATGTGCACAATGTCTCATGTCTCTCATAAGTGGGTGTGCACCTAAAAAAAATTTACTTTTAGAAGATAGGAAAATTGATTTTATTTTTTTGTTATCTCCATTTTACAAAAAAAACCGCGGTTCCATAAGATCCAAGCTTACTTTTGCCCCAGGTGAATATGATTTGGGTGTTTCTTTTCCTCATTGCCAATATCGTTGCTGAGGAAGGACCAACCCCCAGCACCCATTTTGAAGGGGCTCTCCCCTGCGTGGTTGGGGGGTGTGTCCATGTGATGACGGGGGCCCCCCTTGTTTCTGAAACAGATCTTGTCATTCCTGGCGTAGAACCCCTTGTTTTTAAAAGGAGGTGCCATTATGCGCCGCAAATGGCGTGTTCTAGCAATGTAAGTAGTTGGGATTTTCCATTGGATCAAGTTTTGAGAAGGAGTTTTGAAGAAGGAACATCTCCCAACAGACCTTATTATCCTACAATAGAAAGTGAAGATTTTTCATTCGAAGAAGACTCACAAGCCATGTTTCTTTTTCGTTTCCCGAAAGGAAGAAGAGAAGATGTCAACTTAAACTACATTCGCTTTGGAAAGGGGGTGACCAACATTGCCCGCGGCTACCCTTCAGGAAAAACAAATCTTTACAACTCCTCATTGTTAAAGAAAAAAAATGGTGCGGATTGGTGCGTTGAGGCTGATCTTGTTTTTGGAAATGGCGAGGTGAGAAATTTTTTGGTGGACAAGCCGAAAGATAAAAATACGTTTACTGATACTAATGTCTTCACGTTACAAAAAATTTTAACCCCCAATGGTTTTCAAAAACGATTTAGGTATGACCATACCTATTATCTTGATGCTGTCTTTCTAGAAAGTCCGACGGGAAAGCCCATTGGCAAATTTGAATTCAAAGAAGAAAAAACCCATTCGGGGTCTCTTTATGAGATTACGGCAGATGATGGAAGAAGCGTTTCCTTTGAGAGAACTTTTGAGCACCACACAAAAGCAGCCAACAGATGCCTGATCCACCAAGTTTCTCGCACCGATTTTCCTTCCGTTAACTATGAGTATCACCCTTCTGATAAAAACAAACAGCTGACAAAGATATCTTATCCTGAGGGTAGAGGAGTCACGTTTGATTATTGGGGTCCCGGTGATGATTGGGTAGAGAAGGATCACAAAACCAAATTATCTGATACGGCGCATCAAATCTATAAAGTTAAAAGTATTCAACAGCCAGTAGGTCCAACAAAGAAGAGGTTAACTACTCACTTCATCCAGTACTTTATGAGTAAAGAGCGGGGGTGGAAAAAAGCTCACACTAGGGTCACCTCTTCCTGCGGACATGTGGATGAATATTTTTTTGATGACAATTTTCTTCTTCAAGAAGTTCGCCATTATACTAACCCCGAGCCTACGCCAGATGTTCAAATTCTCCCTTACAAACTAGACCACACCTGCGACCAAAGAGAAAGGTTCTTTTGGAACGAAAAAGGAAAACTCAAGACATGGGCTCTTCGTGATGGGGCTGGCATTCACTATCAAATTCGTCACTACCTTTACGATGATAGAGGCAACGTTTTAGAAGAGAATACCTATGGGAACTATACCGGAAAGGATTCCCCTCTTCCTGCGGCGTTGTTGCATAAGTCCCTCTAGGCAGTTGTGAAGGCAGAGAAAAGAGCGGAAGTATGTTGAGGGAAATAAAAAGTTGAGGCAACCTCAGCAGGG
>JAGVKY010000106.1 GCA_020050175.1 Parachlamydiales bacterium | reverse complement strand
TCATATAGACACGAGCGAGAACATTGCCAGCATTTAAAAGACCACGGCTAACAATGCCTGGAACTTCTTTAATCGGGGGCAGAGATTGGACGAATTGTCCATAAGATGGAATTGATAACATAAGTACCTGTTAAATTTTTAAAGCCATAAGTTTGCCGATGCAAGGTAAATATTAAATTAAGACTCCACTATTTTGCAAAATTCTTAGGAACCCATGAAGATGCGATCTAAAATTAAGGCTTTGATAGAAGAGATGATCCCTATGGATGCAGAAGAGAAAGAGCATCAGAGGGAGGCGATAAATTGGATAGATTCAGGTGTTGAAATCTATCGTCTTAAAAAGCCAGACCACCCTCCCAAACATCTCGTCTGTTACTGCGCTATTATCGATCCTCAAGCATCCAAGATCTTGTTAGTCGATCATATTGCAGCTGATCTTTGGCTTCCGCCTGGCGGCCATGTTGAAAAAGGAGAACTTCCGATTCAAGCTGCCGAAAGGGAAATCCTGGAGGAGCTGGGGGTAAAGGCCTCTTTTTTTTACCCAAAGCCTTTTTTTATCGACGTCAAGGAGACCAGCAATGATTTAGTGCCTCACACCGATGTTAATTTGTGGTTTTTGATCCAAGGCAGCCTTCAAGAGGTATATTCTCACGATCAAACTGAGTTCACTTCCATCCAGTGGTTTCCTTTTGATCAAATTCCCATTGATCGGACTCACCCTGAACTCAACCGTTTCCTAAAAAAAGTGAAAAGTTTTTTCATGTCTGAGAGGACTTCAAATCTTATTTCCCACTATCCTGTTTAGTCTTTAAGGAGAACATACAGATGAGCGTCATGAGGTATTCCTTGATGCCAGATACCATTTTTGCGAATGCTCTCTAGATGAAAACCTAGTTTTTGTGCGACACGGCTGCTTTTGTGATTGTCAACGGCACTCATGATACAAAGCCGATGGAGATTGAGTTCGGTAAAAGCGTAGTCAATCAGGGGAAGAAGAGCTTTTGTCATTCTCCCTTTCCCCTCCTCCTCTTGGATCAGCCAGTAACCAATTTCTGCTGTGTGGTTTTGAAAATCGATTTTATCATGGAGTTCGACTTGCCCTATGAGCTGCGAATCTTTGTAAATTCCCAATAATAAGCAGGTTTTTTCTCCCATGGCCCTCATTTTAGCAAAGAGAAAGGAGCGGGTGCTTGCCACACTTTGCGGATATTCGGCCCAAGGAAGGAATTTGGCCAGATGCTCCTGATCTTTTTTAAACAGGGCATTTAGCTTAAGAGCCATCTCTGGGAAAAGCTGACGCAGGGTAATGCCCTCCTGCCCAGCTAATTCAAGGGGTGGTTTTGTGAGAAGATTAGGAACGTAGGCGACAGCACGGATAGGAGCCTCTCCAACACCAGCCACTTTGATAGGGTAGAGGGCGATTTGGGAGCCAACAAGGGGAAGAAGTTCTGTATTGGCCAGATTCTCGATGATCAATTTTCCATTTTTTAAAAGATGATGATGGTTGGGGAAATTGCTTTCAGGGCTATCTGGGGATAAGGTATCAATGCCAATCCCTAAAACATCTCTTTCTAGAAGTTTTTTGACCGTATTCTCATCAAGAGTGGGAAAGTTTTTCTCATAACTCTTCCGGTGGTGCCATCTCGCTCCCCACCCCGTATGAAAAATGACAAAAGACCCTTTTTCTATTTCGCCATAGTTTTTTTCAAATTCTTCTAAAGATTTTTCTGGGGAAATGACAAAAGCTTTAGCTATCAGCGATGAGAGGGAAAGATCGGAAATGGTAGGCCCTTTTCCACCCATCAAAAAGGGAGCGTCGATATGAGTTCCAATCCCTAACGAGGAATAGATCTCATGCATGCAAAAGTCATCTTCATCTTTTGTCACTTTTTTTAAGGAAAACTCTTGATCACCCTCCCATAAAGGAATTCCCTCTTTCAAGGTATGGGTTAGATCGATCAATTGAGAGGGGCCAAAGGTGTCAAACACAGATACTCGAAATGGGGCTTCTTCTTTACACTGTTTCTACATTCGATGCTCTTTTTACCTTCATTGACAGCTTCCTTTCAATATCAGATAACTTAACTCGAAAAGTTAAAACATAGGCAAATATGCAATTATTATTATCATTTCTACTGCTGACTTCTGCTGGTTGGTTTCGCGAAACCCTCTTTGAAAATTGGGCTCAATCATTTAAGGTGGATGAGGTTGTCTATGAGGGGAAGACCGCTTTTCAAGATGTTTTAATCTTTGACAACAAGACATTTGGCCGTGTGCTTGTATTAGATGGGATCGTTCAAACAACAGAGAAAGATGATTCCTATTACAGCGAAATGATGGTTCATATTCCTTTGTTGACCCATCCCGATCCTCGCAAGATCCTTATCATCGGAGGTGGTGATGGAAATACGGTCAGAGAGGCTTTAAAACACCCTCATGTTGAGTCTATCACTCTTGTCGAAATTGATGGAGAGATCATCGATCTTTCTAAAAAGTACATGCCTTGGGATGCAAATGGTGCTTTTGAAGATTCACGAGTCACTGTTCTGGTCGATGATGGGGCTGCTTTCGTGGCCAACACAGACGAAAAGTTTGATGTGATCCTTGTGGATTCATCAGATCCTGTTGGTCCTGGGATTGTCCTTTACGAAAAGCCATTTTTTGCTCATTGTGCCCGCTGCTTGAATAGGGGGGGGCTCTTTGTCAACCACAACTCAGTCCCTTTCATGGACACGAAGTCTTTGGAGTTAACGAAAGCCAATATTCCCCAAGCTTTCCCCTATCTTACCTTTTTTCAAGCCACCATTCCGACCTATGCAGGGGGGCCAATGGTTTTTACCCTTGCTTCAAAAGAACGTTTTTGGGAATCGCTTGATCATTTAGAGTCTCGAGCGGCGTTGTTGCATAAGTCCCTCTAGGCAGTTGTGAAGGCAGAGAAAAGAGCGGAAGTATGTTGAGGGAAATAAAAAGTTGAGGCAACCTCAGCAGGG
>JAGVKY010000058.1 GCA_020050175.1 Parachlamydiales bacterium | reverse complement strand
TGCCAGCGGCCTATGAAGAAGTTTATGTGAACCTCCATGCTCAAATAAGTCATACCAAAAATGGTACAACATCGCGTCTTCCTGGAGTTGAAGCCCTCGTGGGATTTTACCCAGATTTTCAATTTGTTACCAGAACACCCGTTGTTCTTGCAGAGCCAAAAAACAAACCATCCCTTTATTATTATGGAGATGTGGGGGTTGGTGTAAAATATCGCTTTATTCATGAGACGAAAACACTGCCCCAGGTTGCCTTCTATCCAAAATTCACTCTTCCTTCTGGTGATGTCGATGCGATAACAGGAAATAAAACGATGACTGCAAGCGTTCCTTTCTGGCTCCAAAAAAACTGGGGTCCCTGGAAGCTATCAGGGGGAGGGGGCTATTTATTTAACCCTGCAAAGAATAAATTTAATTTTCCCTTTGGGGGGATTTTGCTTCAAAAAGAAATCTCAGAGTACTTGTCCCTTGGGAATGAGCTATATGCTGAAGGGGCGAGGGACAGAATTCTTGCCGCAAGGCTTATTTATAATGCCGGTGGAACCTACTACTTTACGGATAGCACCTATACGCTTTTTAGCGTCGGGCATAGTATCGCTGGCGCAAGTACCTTTGTCGCTTTTTTTGGTGTGGGAGTGGAGTGGGGACCTTACTTAAAAATCAAGGAGAGGGACAAATCTCCTCTGATCGTCCCATAATATAATTCATAACCATGCCAAGCCATTCTCGAGAACTTGCTGCCCAGCCATCCAAATTCAATCGAAGACCTAAGAAAAACCAGGGGTCATATTCGCCCATTGTGTGATAATCTACGGGGAAGGGGATCACATTAAATCCCGCCTTTCGAAAGAGGGCAATACTACGTGGCATATGATAGGCAGAGGTGATCAAAACCCATTTTTCATCAGGTTTTGGCTGAAGAAGGTGAGCGCTTTGTGCCGCATTTTCCGTGGTGTTTGTAGAATTGTTCTCAAAAATGACGTGAGAGGGATCTAAGCCCAGGCCTTTAAGTACAATTTTTGTCGTGTCTGCTTCAAGAGGTGTTCCCGTGAAAGCTAAGGTAAGATGAGGATTCGCCTTTGCGAGCTCCACAAAGCGAATAAGTTTTCCTGCTGTGAGATTGTAGCTTGGCTCATGGCGGGCTTTTGTGGTCATCAGATCAAAGCTACCTCCTAGTAAAATCATACCCTTTGCGTCACTTGGAATTTGCTCTAATTTGGGAAAATGGTTTTCAAGATTTACGACGGTCCAAAGCCCTACAGGCACAATACCAAAAAAAGCAAAGCCAAAGCAGGCCATTATTACAAACTTTCTGCCCCAGCGCCGCTTGTCAAAAAAAAGAAGCCCTGCCCCTATTAACAGGACGATGAGGAAGAAGCTATCGATATTGATAATCCACCAGCCAAAAAAACGATAAATCGTCTCGAAAGTATCCACGGGTTTCACCTCTTGTTTTTAGTGATGCATATTATAATCTAATCTTCAGTTAGCCGTCCAGAAAAAGAGTAATCCAGCTCGCTAGCTGGCAATTTATCTCTGACACCTAGGTGAATTGCATTAGGATATCACCCTTAAATCTTTTTCACGGAGCCTCCAACAATCCACATAATTTCACGAAAACCAGCTGCATATCCCTGAAAAATAAGTAACCCCGTAGCGCAAATCCACGGGGGTACTTATTCATTTTTTCTTGAACCTCTTTGTAAAGAGTTAAGGAAATATGCTTTGCTTATTTTTTATAGTAAAGTTTGCTATTTCTTATTTGAGTAGAAGGGTCTTCTATTCCTTCAACAGCAGGTAAAATAGCTGGGTAAAAGTTAAACCATCTTGCTCCATCAGTATTTACCGTAAATTCAACAGTTAATGTTTCCCACTGCCCATTCCCACTATGAGGGACAGAGGTCATCTCTTTGCGTCCATCCCAATACTCTATATAAGCCGGAGCATTACTTTTCATCTCCACTTGGAATTGAAGGGTGGCGTTGTTAAGGGGCGCCATCTGCTCTTTTGAGACGGTAAAGAAATAGTTAAATCCATCTCCCTTAATCTCATCAGTGCCAGGAGTAACGCTAGGAGAATGGGCTCCCGACCGTTTGTCCTTTAAGGTATCAGCCAACTTATAATCTCCTGGAAAAGAGAGTTCTAAGAGAGGAGCATCATCTCCATCAATTGCGATCCTTCCTGGTGTTCTCGTATGAATGGCTTCTTCTGAATGAGAGAGTGAGCTACTGCTTGAAGTAGATGGAACTTGAGACGTTGAAGTTCCCCCTGGCTCTTCGATATGAGAAACTGCTGCTTTTCCAAAAAATCTATTCCATAGCCTCCTAAGAGCCGACTCTTGTTCTGTAGATAAAGGTTCTACTGGAGCGCTTGAAGGAACAGTTAGTGCTGAGCTAGAATTAAGTATTCCCTCAGCATTTCTAAGAGTCTCTGGATTATTAGAGCTCTCAGCTTGCAAGACTTGTTGGAGTTGATCAGGGGTTAGGCTCATGCTTACCCTCATTAAATCTTCCTCCGTTGGGATAGGATCTTCTTTAGGAAATTCTGCAGTAAGCACAGTGCTTGGCGTAGATATGTGACTTGCTTCTTTGATAGAAGAATCGGACTGCTCCCAAGTGAAGAGGCCGAAAAATGACCAACCTTTTTTAGAAGCAGCAAGAGGTGGATTTTGTTTCTCAGTTTCTTTAAGTTGAACAGTTGATGCTGTACTAGCGCCAGGTTTTGCTTCTTCTCCTTCTGCCATAGCTATAACAGCCGTTGAAGTCATTAAAAAAGTGATCATCGCAAGACTTGTGAGTGTTTTCTTTTCCATTTTCATCTCCCTTGTTTATGGAACTAGTAGTATAGCAGATAGAAATTAAAAAAGGCAATACATTAATTATTAACCTCATCTACAGAATAATATTCAATAAAATCTATGATTTCTTTGAATGCTTAGGAAGGAAAAGAGATTAAAAAATGCCGGACTCAAGGTCTTTCAACTGCTTGATCTCTGCAAGAATATCTTTCGCGCGAGTTTCATTGACAGGATCGCCCTTTAGAAAATGAAGACTGCGTTTCGCTTGTTGTTCCGCTGTTTTTAAATCACCCACTTCAAGGGACATTTCTGCCAGCGAAAGGGCGGCAAGGCCTGTTTTTCCAGATTTTCCATAATAAACAGCTAAAAGGCGATGTATAAAAGGATTATCACCTTCATCTGTTCTGGCACGAGAGAGCTCGCCAAATGCCTGCTCTTCTTTCGTAGGGTCATTGCTTTCGATTAAAGCATGAGCAAGGCTCACCCGTAAAAGAGGGATGTCGGGCCGCAAATGAACGGCTTTTTCAAAGGCTGTGAGGCTTTCTTTTATTTTTCCTGACTCAAATAAAATTTGGCCTTTGAGATCCCAGAAGAAAGCGTCTTCCGGATATTCTCTTAAAAGAAAATCGACTTCCTTCAGAGCTTCA